>JAAZDK010000182.1 GCA_012512855.1 Clostridiales bacterium | reverse complement strand
TGCCAGTTTCATCCGGAAAAAAGTGGAGATGTAGGTCTGGAGATACTTAAGAATTTTGCAGCCCTCTAGCTGCTGTTATGGATTGCATCTTGATTAAGCTACCCGCTTGATATATCAGTAATCTTAAATATATGGTATATAAGAATAGTTTGATTGGAGATTTGAAGCATGCATACAAAAAGAATTATTCCATGTCTTGATGTCCATAATGGGCGTGTAGTAAAAGGTGTTAATTTTGTAAACCTGCGGGATGCAGGAGATCCGGTGGAGATAGCCGAAGCTTATAATACCGCTGGAGCTGATGAGCTGGTTTTCCTTGATATTACTGCCACCTCCGACTCCAGAAACATAGTGGTGGATTTGGTGCGCAGGGTGGCGGAAAGGGTATTTATCCCCTTTACAGTAGGCGGCGGTATCCGTTCTGTGGATGACTTCAAGATGATTTTACGTGAAGGTGCCGACAAGGTTGCTGTAAATACGGCGGCTATATTAAATCCCGACCTAATCAGCCAGGCCGCAGACAAATTCGGAAGCCAGTGCGTGGTAGTGGCTATTGATGCCAAGCGCCGGGCGGACGGCTCAGGCTGGAATATATATAAAAATGGAGGCCGCATTGATACCGGCATTGATGCTGTGGAGTGGGCCATCAAGGCCTGTGAGCTTGGAGCAGGGGAGATCCTGCTTACCAGCATGGATTGTGACGGTACCAAAAACGGCTATGATATTGAGCTTACACGAATTATTTCTGAAAATGTTCCCGTACCTGTTATTGCTTCAGGCGGTGCGGGCACGAAGGAGCATTTTTACGAGGCACTGACAGAAGGTAAGGCTGATGCAGCATTGGCCGCTTCCCTGTTCCATTATAAGGAGCTGGAAATTATGGAGCTGAAAAAATACTTAAGGGACAGAGGCATCAGTGTAAGATTATAGCTTAGGTTATCCGGGCAGGAGCTTTACCATTGCTATTTAATTGCTATTCAAAGCTCGAATAGAAGCAGCGCAGTTGATATAGCAGCTGAACTAAACATTTTAACTTGATTAGAGAAGTATTTAATTATATTATATAAATAATGTCGGATGGGTATATTCTCATCCGGCTTGTCTTTTGACCAACAGGAGGTTATCCGTAATGGGAGCTATAGTTAATGATTGGCTTCAGGCAATAGGTGGTGAATTTAAAAAGCCATATTATGCTGATTTGTACAGGTTTGTAAAATCCGAATATTTAAGCTATACGATATATCCAAAGGCAGATGACATCTTCAATGCCTTTCACCTGACTCCGCTCAGTAAGGTAAAGGTGGTAATACTCGGTCAGGACCCATATCATAACGAGGGGCAGGCGCACGGGCTTTGCTTCTCCGTTAAGCCGGATGTGGAAATACCTCCGTCACTTGTTAATATATATCAGGAGCTGCATGATGATTTAGGCTGTTACATACCAAACAACGGATATCTGGTGAAATGGGCACAGCAGGGTGTGCTTTTGCTTAATACGGTACTTACCGTCAGGGCTCATCAGCCCAATTCGCATCAGGGAAAGGGATGGGAGCAGTTTACCGATGCGGTAATTAACGCTGTTAATTCCCTGGACAGGCCGGTGGTTTTCCTTCTCTGGGGCAGACCAGCCCAGATGAAAAAGGCCATGCTGAATAATCCAAAGCATCTGATACTGGAGGCACCCCATCCGAGCCCCTTATCGGCTTATCGGGGCTTTTTTGGCTGCAGGCATTTCAGCAAGACAAACGAATTTCTGATGAAGAAAGGACTTGAGCCAATAGACTGGCAGATAGAGAATATATAATAAAAAACGGGCTGAAGCACAGAACTTGTCGCCTTCAGCCCTATTTTAATTTTGCCTGCAATTTTTTTTGTTAGCTCTTACTATAAATTAATTAAGCATCCTGCTTATTTTGTGTTTAATAACTTAACTTTAACAGGCATAATCTATACCAGACTTAAATTTATATATTATCTTACCCTGCCTTGTTCAGATTCTTCACGGCGGTAGCCAGCATCAGCTTAATACGGTTAAGCTGATTAACCTCACTGGCTCCAGGATCGTAGTCTACAGCTACAATATTTGCCTCCGGATGCTGCCTCCTGAGCTCCTTGATAACTCCCTTTCCAACGATATGGTTTGGAAGGCAGGCAAAGGGTTGGGTACATACTATATTATATACTCCTGAATGTATAAGCTCCAGCATTTCCCCTGTCAGGAACCAGCCTTCACCGGTCTGGTTGCCCACCGATACAATATCCTCAGCATATTCGGCAAGCTTTTTAATATGCACAGGAGGTGAGAAGCGTTTGCTCTTTGCCAGCTCCTTTCTGGCAGGTCCGCGTAATCTTTCAAGGGCCCAAATGACCATATTCGAGATGAATGCGGAGGATTTTTTCTTTCCTAAATAACGGGCCTTGAAGTTGTTGTTGTAAGCACTGTACATGAAGAAATCCAGTAAATCAGGCACTACAGCCTCGGCTCCTTCGGATTCCAGCAGTTCCACCAGATAGTTGTTGGCTGCAGGAAGGAATTTAACCAGGATCTCTCCAACAACACCCACTCTTGGCTTTTTCATGTCCTCATATATTTCCAGCCTATCAAAATCACGGATTATGCCACGGATATTTTTCTTGAAGCTTCTCCAGCTGGCACCCTTTTTAATGCTTTCTATGCAGATGTCCCGCCACTTTGCATGCAGGGCGTTGGCTGATCCGGGTACCTTTTCATAAGGCCTTACCCTGTATAGCACCCGCATGAATACATCGCCGTAAACCAGAGCCTGCATGGCTGTTATCAGCAGTTTGGGTGTAATTTTCAGTCCCGGGTTCTTTTCGAGTCCTGAGGCGGACAAGGATATTACCGGTATTTGGCTCATACCGGCCTTGCTAAGGGCACGTCTTATAAAGCCGATATAGTTGGTGGCCCGGCAGCCGCCTCCGGTTTGGGTAATTATTACGGCTACTTTGTTCAAATCATATTTACCCGACAGCAATGCATCCATAATCTGCCCGACTACCATAAGGGAAGGGAAGCAGGCATCGTTGTTGACATATTGCAGGCCAACATCAATTGCCCTGCGGTTGTCATTAGGAAGCACCACTATATTGTATCCACCTGTTCGCAGGGCAGGCTCCAGTAATTCAAAATGAATAGGAGACATCTGCGGCGCAAGGATGGTATAGTTTTCCTTCATTTCCTCGGTAAATATTACCCTGTTGTATGCCGAGCTGGCAACCCGGCTTTCTATTCCCTTGACCTCACGTTCCCGGACAGCCGACAGAAGGGATCGGATACGGATTCTGGCAGCACCGAGATTGCTGACCTCATCTATTTTTAGTACTGTGTAAATCTTTCCTGATGCAGACAAAATATCATTTACCTGATCTGTGGTAACGGCATCAAGACCGCAGCCGAAGGAATTGAGCTGAACCAGCTCCAGACATTTCTGGGTGCGGACATATGAGGCTGCCCTGTATAATCTGGAATGGTACATCCATTGATCCACTACGATGGTTGGCCGATCCACCCTGGCCAGGTGGGAGATGGAGTCTTCAGTAAGCACGGCAACTCCGAAGGAATTTATCAGCTCAGGTATACCATGGTTGATTTCAGGATCGATATGGTATGGACGGCCTGCCAGCACGATACCCTTGCGGCCGGAGGCATGCAGGTAGGCCATTGTTTCCTCGCCCTTCTTTTGCATATCCTCTCTGGCTGCTTTCATCTCAGCCCAGGCCGCAGCGGCAGCCCGCTTTATGTCCTCCCTGGATATGCCGGATTTTTTGGCAAACAGCTCTATTAGCCTGGCTGTGGCTATTTCTTCGTTCTCAAAGGATATGAAGGGGTTTTCAAAGCATATGCTAGGTGCCTTCAGCTCTTCGACATTATTCTTTATATTTTCAGGGTATGAGGTAACAATGGGACAATTATAATGGTTGTTGGCATCCTCGGTTTCATTGCGTTCATATGGAATGCTGGGATAGAAGATGTATTTTATACCCTGATCTATCAGCCATTTGATATGTCCGTGAGCCAGCTTGGCCGGATAGCACTCGGATTCACTGGGAATGGATTCAATACCCAGCTCGTATATCTGCCTGGTGGATGGAGGCGAAAGTACCACCCTGTAGCCCAGCTCCGTAAAGAAGGTGTGCCAGAAGGGGTAGTTTTCATACATATTCAATACTCTGGGTATACCAACAGTGCCGTGTTTTGCCTTTTCCTCCGGCAGAGGCTCATAATCGAAGTAGCGCTTGAGCTTGTAATCAAAAAGATTGGGAATGTTTTCAGCATTCTTTTCCTTGCCAAGACCCCGTTCGCAGCGATTGCCGGATATGAACTGACGGCCGCCTGTAAATTTATTTATGGTCAGCAGGCAGTTATTGGCACAGCGCTTGCATCTGGCAAGTGAGGTATCAAATCTCAGCTCGTTTATCTGATCAATTGTAAGCATGGTGCTTTCTTCGCCGTCATAATGCTCCCTTGCTATAAGGGCGGCACCAAAAGCGCCCATGATGCCGGCGATGTCGGGTCTTACCGCATTGCAGCCAGAGATAGTTTCAAAGCTGCGCAGAACGGCATCATTATAGAAGGTACCTCCCTGAACCACTATTTTTTCTCCCAGATCCTTGGGGGAGGTTATTTTTATAACCTTAAACAAGGCATTTTTTATTACCGAATAAGCAAGGCCTGCGGAGATGTCGGCGACGGTGGCGCCTTCCTTCTGTGCCTGCTTAACCTTGGAATTCATGAATACGGTACAGCGGGTTCCCAGATCAATCGGATTTTTTGCAAACAGGGCCAGCTTTGCAAATTCCTCCACCTCGTAATTTAAGGATTTTGCAAAGGTCTCAATAAAGGAACCACAGCCTGAGGAGCAGGCTTCATTAAGCATAACATTATTAACCGCTCCGTTTTTTATTTTTACACACTTCATATCCTGGCCGCCGATGTCAAGAATGCAGTCTACATCCGGCTCGAAAAAGGCAGCGGCATGATAGTGGGCAACAGTTTCAACCTCACCCTCATCCAGCATCAGGGCAGCCTTGATTAAGGCTTCACCGTAGCCGGTGGAGCATGAACGGACAATTTTTACTCCGGGCGGAAGCTGCTCGTATATTTCCTTTATGGCACGAATAGCGGTTTTAAGCGGGCTTCCGTTATTGTTGCTGTAGAAGGAATACAAAAGGGAGCCGTCCTCACCCACCAGGGCAACCTTGGTGGTGGTCGACCCGGCATCAATACCGAGGAAGCAATTTCCCGTATAATCGGCAAGGCTTCGCTTCCTGATGGTATGTACGGAATGCCTTTCCTTAAATTCTTTATATTCCTCCTCATCATTAAATAAGGGCTGCAGACGGTTAACCTCAAAGTCAAGCTTTATGCCTGTACTCAACCTCTCATACAGGGTACTTAGGAGAATCTCCCTTTCCGGCTTTGCATTCATGGCCGATCCGATGGCTGCAAACAGATGACTATGCTTCGGAGATATTATTTGCTCGTCTTTTAAATTCAAGGTACGTATAAAGGCGTTTTTCAATTCGCTTAAGAAATGCAGAGGGCCGCCCAGAAAGGCTATATTGCCACGGATAGGCTTTCCACAGGCCAGTCCGCTAATTGTCTGGTTGACCACTGCCTGAAAGATACTGGCTGCAAGGTCAGGCTTTGTTGCTCCCTCATTAATTAAGGGCTGTATATCTGACTTGGCAAATACACCGCATCTTGCTGCAATTGGGTAAATGGCTCTATAGCTTTTGGCATATTCATTTAAGCCTGCGGCATCGGTCTTAAGCAGGCTTGCCATCTGGTCGATGAAGGAGCCTGTGCCTCCGGCGCAGATTCCATTCATTCTTTGCTCTATACCGTTGGTAAAGTAGATAATCTTGGCATCTTCACCGCCCAGCTCTATAGCCACATCCGTATGAGGAGCATAATCCTGCAGGGAGGTTGCTACGGCAACCACCTCCTGTACAAATGGCACGTCCAGATGCTTGGATATGGTAAGACCGCCTGATCCGGTAATAACAGGTGATGCGGATATGTCACCGAGTCCTTCAAGAGCCTTCTTTATTAAGCCGGCCAGGGTTTCCTGTATATTGGCATAATGGCGTTCATAATCGGAGAAAATAATTTCCTTTTTATCATCAATTATTACTATTTTTACAGTAGTTGAACCTATATCTATACCTAATCTATAACTAGCCATTTTACATTCTCCCACTATTTTATAACTATCTTTCTAAAAATCGACTTTCTATATATTATACGATAATGGATAATTAAGTTCAACAAAATAAAATCGGCGCAAATCATTAAAAATTTATTAATAATATACATATTTGTAAATTTCTCGGCTGAATTTGAGGCATAATTTGAGAGTCTTATCAGCGCATAAAATCTTTTAATAAACAATGTCTAATCCCTGAACACAGGGCATATAGTCTGAATATAATGTATGAGAAAGCTGCGTTACATTCTTCATCAGGTGGAAGGAGAAGGCGGATGTATTGCATTAGCTATGTAATCAAGGCCGGTGACACTTTATATAAGATTAGCAGACATTTTAATGTCAGCATAGACGAAATAATGAATGCCAATCCCCTGGTAAATGTATACAATCTTATTCCAGGCCAGACCCTCTGTATTCCCGTCAGCATACCCGGCAATCAATATACGGATTACACCAGCTATGTCGTTCAGGAAAATGAATCCCTGGGAAGCATACTAAATAAAAACAGGATAAACCTGGCCGATTTGATGATGTTTAACGGTCTTGACGAAATATATCCTGCTGCAGGCAGTACCCTTAAGATACCTGTTGCACCCGAACATGAATGAGAAGCTGTATCAGGATATGAGATAAACCTATCATGGAAGCACAAACTGGCCAGTGAATGAGTAAAAGAACTTTCAGGAAACGAGAGCAAAGAAGTATTGACAAAATATACCTGTTAATGCTAGCATAATTAAAATAATTTTAATATCGCACTGGACAAAGCAATGTTTGGTGCGATTTTTATTACAAGGAGTTGTTTTTAGTGGAGTATATTAAGGCTGATACAACGGATACGGAGCTGATTTATGAGCTGGTTCAGGATACCGTCAGGGCGGCATATCCAAAATATTACCCTGCGGAAGTAGTAGACTTTTTTAGCAGACATCATAGTAAGGAAAATATCATCAGGGATATTAATGAAGGCTGTAGCAGAATCCTCTATAACAAAGGTCGGGCGGTAGGAACCGGAACTATTATAGAGATATAACCAGAGTGTTTGTAAGGCCGGAGCTTCAGAAGCAGGGCTTTGGACGTTATATCATGCAGCGCATGGAGGATGAAATAGCAGAACTGTATGAATGCTCATATCTGGATGCATCTCTGCCTGCCTGCATATTTTATGAGAAACTGGGCTACAAATCCGTAAGGCATGAGAGATTTGAGCTGGAAAACGGAGCGGTTCTTGTTTATGATATCATGGAAAAGCTTCTGACAAAAGCAACTGCTGAGCTCTGTTACGATGGGCGGATATTTGTCCCGAAAGTCAATTCAGAAAATGGTGAGGTGGATAAAAGGACTAAATTTGAATATCATCAGAGGGGTAATATCATTTGGGCAGATTATTCCGGAGGAGATATTATAAAGGGACAGCTGCTGGGCAGGATCGAAGCTGATGGAGAGCTTAGCTTTTATTATCATCATATTAACAGCAATCATGAAGCAAGAACAGGGAAATGCAAAAGCATACCGAAATTACTGGATAACGGAAAGATAGAATTGCATGAGCAGTGGCAATGGCTGGATGGAGACAGGTCTGAAGGAAACTCGGTTATAGTTGAGATATAGCAGCTCTTTTTAATTGCTTATGGTAAATATCATCATATTATTTTTAATAAATATATCAATGCATAATTTATATGGAATTTATAAATACATATTGGAGGTTTTTATGCAGCAAAAATACATGAGAATTCAGGGCAGGGAGCCGTCATATCTAACCTAGTATCCAAAGGGGATCTTCAGTCTCTGCTGGAGATTAATAAGGGACGGGAAAATGAGTAAAGAGGATGAAGAATGCTTTCGCAGAATAGATGACTGGTTTAAGGAGCATCTGCCTGAGCCTGAGCCTTGTAAAAACGGCGAGCAGGTCATAACCTTTTTTAAAACTGAATCGACACAGGAAATGTTAAAAATGCTGGAGCCTGCAATAGGTCTTCTTGAAAAGTACAGGCATCCTTACGACGTTGTTTATACTAATTTTGTAGGACAGATTGTTTATGAGGATGACTGGCAGGTGGCTGTCAGGGTTCAGGACGGAAAAATGCTTATTGAGTAATATATTTAAAATTAATATTTTTCATTTGTTTTTAATCTGTAAAGGAATTGTTTTGTTTGACAAAGCAAAAATAAAAACATATAATAGTTTTGTACGACCGGAAGGAAGGTGCCTTGTGTATTTTCCAAAACGGTTTTATCTATATCAAATGTGCCCATGTAAGCATTAGCTGCGGGCATACAGGTTACAGCAAGGTGACTTTGTCTATAATCTATACACACCTTGTTTTGTTCATATTATAAGGAGGAATTGGTTAGGATGGATGCTGGGCCCGAAAGTACCAGGCAAATGATTAAAAAACTGAATACGGACTGCATTAGGCAGTAGGTTCTTATGGGCTGTGTAGGCATTTTATCCCTTTATCGGTCATAATACATACCCATTTACCCACTGCTAAATGCAGTGGAAAGGAGTGCTTTATGATCGATATTTTTAAAACGATTGACGGTTCTTTACAGAGGATCAATGAGATCACGGAGGGCTGCTGGATAGCCATGACTGCGCCTTCGGCAACAGAGCTTAAAAAAATAGCTGAAGACACAGGAATAGAGATTGATCATCTCAGAGCACCGCTGGATGAAGAGGAAAGAGCCAGAATTGAGGTGGAGGATAATTATACCTTGATCCTGGTTGATATTCCTGCTGTTGAGAAGCGTTATGACAAGGATCGCTATATTACCATACCACTTGGAATAATAGTGGCTGAAAAGTATATTATAACAGTATGTCTTGAAGAAACTCCGGTGTTAAAATGCTTTATGGACGGCCGTGTCAGGGATTTTTATACCAATAAAAAGACAAGGTTCATATTGCAGATTTTGTATAGAAATGCTTCAACCTTCCTGCAGAACCTGCGTTCCATTGACAGGAAGAGTGAAGAGGTGGAGCGTCAGCTTCATATATCAACTCAAAACAGGGAGCTTATTGAGCTGCTGGAGCTGGAGAAGAGTCTGGTTTACTTTACCACATCCCTGCGTTCCAATGAGGTGGTATTTGAAAAGATGCTGAAGCTGGATTCCATCAAGCACTATCCTGAGGATCAGGATCTTCTGGAGGATTTGATTATAGAGAATAAGCAGGCTATTGAGATGGCCAATATCTACAGCGGTATCTTAAGCGGTACAATGGATGCATTTGCATCAATTATTTCCAACAACCAGAATATAGTTATGAAATTCCTGGCGGCAATAACCATCGTACTGTCCATACCGACCATGATAGCCAGCTTTTATGGAATGAACTTTGATTTCATACCCGGTGCCAGAAGTCCTTTGGGATTTTACCTGACTGTCGGAGCAGCTTTGCTTCTTACATTCGTCATAGTTTTGGTATTTAAAAAGAAGAAGCTGTTTTAGGTCTATTTATAATTGAATATATAAATTAATTATACTCCAGGGAACTCTTTTACATTGCCATAAAGATAAAAGTATCAAATCGCTTTGCATAGCCTGCTGGTTTATATATCGTATAGAACTTTCTTATAGATTTTAGACGATAGAAGCTGCAGGGCAGGATACTTGTAATTTTCTGCATAATAAAGCCTTTAGGCATGACTTATGAAGCTTGTATAAACCTGTATGCAGGAATTGTACAAGCTTTACTTGAAAGGTTTTGGTGAAGACATGAAATTATTGAATTGGCTTGAGAGAAGGTTTGGCAGATATGCAATACCAGACCTTATGAAGTATGTTGTAGGACTGTTTATAATAGGTTTTGTTTTAGGCACCTTCTATCCACTTGTATATTTTAGATTCTTAATGCTTGATTTTGAGATGGTTGCCAGGGGGCAGATATGGAGGCTGATTACCTGGATAATTCCTGTGGAGACAGATAACATTCTGTTTTTTGCCATATCCGTTTATTTTTATTATCTTATCGGCAACACTCTTGAGAGACATTGGGGGCCCTTCCGCCTGAATCTCTATTTCTTTTCAGGTATTATATTTAATTTTATTGCAGCCTTTATTACCTATTTAATAACGAGGCAGAGCATAGTTATGACGGCCTCCTTCAGCATTATATGCAGTACCCTGTTTCTTGCCTTTGCCACCCTGTATCCCAATACGACCTTTTACATTTATTTTATAATACCTGTAAAGGCAAAATATTTTGCAATACTTGAAGCGGGAATTTATTTTTTCTACATTTACAACTATATTGTCAGAGGGCAGTATCTGCTTATAATTCCGCTTGTAGTTGCCTTTGGCAATTTCCTAATATTCTTTTTTGCCACCAGGAATTATCGCAGGTTTTCACCTCATGAGTTTGCCCGCAAGGCCAATTTCCGCAAGCAGATGAACAGCGGAGGCTATCAGAGTGGTAGCTCATATAGCAAAGGGCGAAGCGTCATCACCAGACATAAATGCGCCATATGCGGCAGAACAGAGCTGGATGGTGATGATCTTGAATTTCGTTTTTGCTCAAAATGTGACGGCAACTATGAGTATTGCATGGATCATCTGTTTACTCATGAGCATTTTAAAAAGTCATAATTGTCAAATCAGCAATGATATATGCTGGAACGACCAGAGCTATAAAGAAACCGGGCAGTGCTTATTATTTAATAATAGGCACTTCTTGTATAAGGAGATTTTATATCAGGATATCTTCAGATAAGACAGATAAGCTTTCGACAGCAAAGCTAACTATAAAAGCATATTAATTAGTGGATTGCAATATTAATCCAATTTAAGACCAGCATCATAAATTAAAGATTATTGAATAAAATCAGCCGACAAGATGAAAGGATAAGTGTTAATGGATAACGAGCTAAGGAAGATTTGCAGGACTATACAGAGAGGAAAGAGGCTTGAGGAGAGTATACCTGTACTTTTAAACAAGCTTGCAGATGTTTATTACGTTTATGCCGGCTTGCAGCTTGCTATGAATTATTATACCCTTTATCAGGATTATTGTGATGAAGAGGAGCTTTGGAGCGGGGATGCAGTTGATAGGACTAAATCAGTCAACACCTTTATAAGGGAGCATCTGTTTGATTTCAAAAGCGGGCAGGAGCATGAAGAAGCCGTATTAACCATAGATGCAATACGCAAGGACAATATGAAAAGGATGGATGTCCTGACCGCTTATACCGATATTTTTCAAATTTATGAATATGTCCTGAACCGTATAGAATACAAGTACAAGGAAAATCCCTATAATATTGACGATGAGGAATTTGCACGGGAAATACTCCGTTATGTTTTCAATACGGAGGATAACTTCGCAATAAACGAGAAAATCAAGGAAATAATCGGCCAGCTTCCGGTCCGCATGACAAAACAGAAATATTTTGATTTGCTGGGACAAAGCGCTCATGCCTATAAGGGAGCCGAGAGGGATACCTTCGATACCTTCCTTTATATGATAAGAACCAGTGCGATGCTTCATAAGAATGAGGATATGGATAAGTGCTATCCCCAGCTGGCGGATAAAAAGAGTTATCTGGAGAAGCTCCAGTTTAAGAATCTCTCTCACGAGGAGTTCAATGAAGCCTTTGATATGATGAAAGCCGCCATCTCAATTCTTGAGAAGGAAACAACTATCTTTATTACCCTTCAGGAAATTATTAATTCAATTTATATTATTTTGATATGCTATCCTTATGCGGGAATGTCCCAGTCGGAGGAGCATAAGGCCTGGGACAGTGCATTTGAAATAATCAGAAAGGTTAATGCCAGCTTTATAAAGGGAGAGAAGGATGATTTGTCAGAGGAAATAGCCGACAAACTATCGGAGATAGAAGGCATTCAGGAGGATATCGCATATGATCTGACTATCCTGGAGGATACCCTATACACTGTTGGCATGAACTATAAAGAGCTTACACAAAGCCTGATGCTGGATACGCTGATGCAGGTTTTGGCCAGATCACAGAAGCTGAATTCCGACAGTATTTTTATAGATCTTGATTTGGTATATGAAGAGGGTAAGGTTGATGAGCAGCTAATCAATAGGGAATTAAATGAGCTGAAGGAGCAGCTTTCTGCTGCATTTGACAGTCTTGATCGCATGGTTTGCCGGGCTATAATGGCCAATACCCTTAATAAAATGCCTGTGTTTTTCTCAAACCGCACCGAGGTTATGGATTATGTACGGTATACTATAGAGCACTGCTTTGATATGCATGAAAAAGCTGCCAGCTATGAGATAATTAATAAAATTATGTCAGAATAGGCTTGTATTAATACTGGTAATTTGTGGTATAATATTAGGCAGGAGCTTCGGCTAATTTCACCACATAATACAAGCAATATGAATTGAATAAGTTTAAAAGCTACGAGTTTGAGAGCTTCGTTCTCTCGGTTGCGAGAGACCCGCAAATTATTTATTATGATAGCGAGTTAACGATAATAGGTTAAAGGGTTAGAATAGCATGATATCATGGTCATCACATATTTATCTTGGGAAAAGCATAAAAAGACGAAGGGATAAAATAATTGCTTCCATAAATAATAAGGAGCTTGTTTATGGAGTCTATTGCATAACATTTGCTTCTCACCCTGACAACTTATTTGACATTATCAGTGCCCATGAATTACTATATCCGCATTACCAAAATTCACAGATCCATATTGTCGGGCTGGCAGGAGGCAAGATGGAGGCATATGAACTGGTACAGGATATGCTTATGGAGGTATATAAAAAGACAGGAAAATTTGACGTAAGGACATATTTTACATAAGTATTCCTGTTCTATACTGCCATACAGCCTTTGCCGGTATTTTTGTATATATTAATAACAGGCGGTTGATACAGGTGATTTTTAATATATTATTTTTTGTTCTAAAGCTAATAGGGATCTTGCTGCTTGCAGTGCTTGCCCTGATATTGCTGATAATAATAACCGTGCTTGTTGTACCGATTCGCTATACAGTAAGGCTGGAGCATGGCGACCTTTTATATGCGGACATAAGGGTTAACTGGCTGCTTCATCTTTTAAATGCAAGGATATCCTACAAGGATGAAAAGCTGCATATAAGGCTGCGCTTGTTAATTTTTACTTTGTATGACAGCCTGAAGCCTAAAAGGGGCGCAAAGCGAAAGCAGGCAGAGCTGTCAGCTTTATCTGGGGGCAGAAAAAAACCGGATAATAGGGATTTATCCTCAGGTAAAAATGCTAAGCTGAAGGAAACAGGCTCTAAATTTTCTGAAGCCGACCGCAAAATGGCGGATACTGAGCCTGACAGGAAAAAAAGCTCAGACATCACCGGTATTGATACGCAAAAAGAGGCAATAATATCTGACAGTGATAAGACTGTATATCCGGCAGATAAAAAAATGGAAGGGAAGGAAGTGACACACGAGGGACAGGCTTCCGGAAAATCCAGTGATGCCTTTGAGGATGATAAGTCGATATTATTGCGAATAAAGAAGAAGATTATTTCTGTTATCGAAAAAATAAAGGCATTTTTTACAGCCTTATGGAATAAATTTGCAAGGATATTTAAGACTGCGTCCGACATAAGGGCAAAGATTAAGCTGGTTACTGACTTTTTGCAGGATACACAGAATCGTGAAGGAATTAGACTGACATTTACGGAAAGCAAAAATATATTAAAGCATATTCTTCCCGGCAAGCTCAAGTCCACGATAAGATTCGGTACAGGGGATCCTTGTTCGACAGGACAGGCCTTGGGAGCATTTAGCATTCTCTACAGCTTTTATGGCGATAATATAAGTATCACTCCTGACTTTGAAAACAAGGTGTTTGAGGGTAAGCATTATGCAAGGGGAAGAATAAGACTGATAACGATTCTTTTAATAATACTCAAGCTCATAAGGGATGAACGGTTCAAGAGCTTAAAGAGAAATTTTCTGTTGCTGAAGGAGGCGCTATAAGATGGAAAGAAATAATTTTAATTCAACGGTGGAATCCTTGTTCAAGGGGATGGACAATTTTATAACAAGCAAAACAGTTGTTGGCGATGCTGTAAAGCTTGATGACGATACCCTGGTATTGCCTCTGGTGGAGGTTACTTTTGGTGTGGCAGCTGGCGCATTTGCAGGTGAGACCAAGAATAATGCAGGTGGAGGTATGGGTGGAAAAATTACACCAAGCTCAGTTCTTGTTATCCAAAACGGCAGCTCAAGGCTTGTCAACGTGAAGGCTCAGGATAGCGTAAACAAGATTATAGATTTGATTCCGGATTTAATTGATAAATTCTCCAAAAATTCAAAAAAGAAGGATAACCTGGAGGAGAGGGTTGAGGATATATTAAAGGAACAGGGCGAAAGTAAATAAAAGAATGAGGGTTTAATATAAAATCTGCTTGCAATATAAAAAATATTCTGGTAGAATGTATGTGTTTGCAGGGTAGGTTAAGTCTATTAAAATAATGGATTGCCTGACATTCCCTAATATACCTTAAGGAGGTGTTTTCCGTGGCAAAGTGTTCAGTATGCAATAAAGGTGCTCACTTTGGAATCGCTGTGAGTCATTCTCATAGAAGAACGAATAAGATGTGGAAGTCCAATATCAAATCAGTAAGAGTTAAGGTTAACGGCGCTGCAAAAAAAATGTATGTATGTACTTCATGTCTTAGATCCGGTAAAGTAGAACGCGCTTAAGTTAAGAATGGGTGTCAGGTTGGATCTTGACACTCATTTTTTATCTCTTTATTTATTCAGTACCATTTATTACCCATTTTTACTTGAAATAATACTGTGTCGGTAGCTCTCCGTAAGACCGATGTACTTGTCAGATTTTTACTTGCCTCTGCAACATTCTGCTTGGTTATGTATGGAATATGTTGCTGTTATGTCCATTTTATTATATACTATTGATATAGCACCAACTCGATTGCTAGCTGCAGAATAAATTATAGCCCAGCAGCAGGCACAGGATAATTATACATATTGCCACAATGCCGTTTGTAATAAACAGCATGATGGTCATGCCTATAGCAATCCAGAACAGGATAAAGCCTATCATTCTCTTCATATTTGTCACTTCCGAATTAAAACTGGAGTAATATATATTATGCAAATTAGGCAAGGTATATCTCAATTTATGAATATGAATATTAATAAATATTGTAAGTTTTAAACCGAATGCTATGTGAGCTTGAGCTGCGGATGTCTTTCCTGACAGCAGAATAAAGACGAAATTAATCAGATTTGAAAATTTACGCATGAATATGCTTATATTTATATAGAGGCTTTCATATGATAAGTGCATGGATAGGAGGGTTAATATGAAAGGACACATGAATACGAGAATTGGTGAAATAGTAATTGATAATGAAGTAATTGCAAAATATGCCGGTGCATCTGCTGTGGAATGCTTTGGTGTAGTTGGCATGGCCTCGGTTAATATGAAGGATGGTATTGCAAAGCTCCTGAAAAGAGATTATTTGAGCCATGGTGTCAATGTTACGATCGAGAACAATAAGATTACTATTGACCTGCATATTATCGTTTCCTATGGTGTAAGTATTTCTGCGGTGGCAGATAATCTAATCAGTAATGTAAAATATAATGTTGAGGAGTTCTCAGGGCTTGAAGTGAAGAAAATAAATGTGTTTGTCGAAGGTGTCAGAGTAATTGACTAATCCTGAGGATAACAGCATTATGAGGAGGAGAAACCAGTGGTTATTAAAAAGGTAGATGCGAGCACTCTCAAGAAAATGTTTCTTGCAGGAGCCGCTAACATAGAAGCCAATAAAGAGAAGATTAATGAGCTTAATGTGTTTCCTGTACCTGATGGTGATACCGGAACTAATATGACCCTGACCATAATGAGTGCAGTTAAAGAGGTCAATGCCTTGGAAAATCCGACTATGGAGGAGCTGGCTAAGGCCATATCGGGAGGTTCCTTAAGAGGTGCCAGAGGAAATAGCGGAGTTATCCTGTCACAGCTGTTTCGCGGCTTTACCAAGGAGATAAAGGACTATAATGAGATAAATGTTACTATAATGACCAACGCCTTCCACAAGGCGGTGGAGACAGCTTATCGTGCTGTTATGAAGCCAAAGGAAGGTACCATACTGACAGTAGCCAGAGGTGCAGCGGAGAAGGCGGCCGAGTTGGTTTCCAGAACCGATGATTTGGTATATTTCGGGCAGGAGATTATTGCCCATATGGAGGAGGTGCTTAAAAGCACCCCGGAGATGTTGCCTGTTTTAAAGGAGGCCAGTGTTGTAGACTCTGGAGGGCAGGGACTTTTGGAGATCGTAAAGGGAGCGTATGATGCTCTGATCGGCAAGGAGATATCTCTGTCAAATATTGCTGCAAAGACTGCAGCTTCAGGCATGGTCAGGGAAAGAATTTCAACTGACGATATAAAGTTCGGATATTGTACCGAGTTTATTGTAAACCTTGAGAAGGACTATAACAAAGCAGCAGAGGAAGCCTTCAAATCCTATCTGGAGTCAATAGGTGATTCTATTGTACTTGTGTCCGATGATGAGGTTGTCAAGGTACATGTTCATACCAATGATCCGGGCCTTGCCATTCAGAAGGGGTTGTCATATGGTTCATTGACAAATATTAAGATAGATAATATGCGCCAGCAGCATAACGAAACGGTTATTATAAATCCGGAGCAGCATTCTCAGGAGCAAAAGAAGGAGGAGGCCACCAGGCAGAAGACTGATGCCCCGGATAAACCGAGAAAGAAGGTCGGATTTATTGCTGTATCCATGGGTGACGGTTTGGATGAGATATTTACCGGACTGGGCGTTGACTATATAATTAAAGGCGGACAGACCATGAATCCAAGTACCGAGGATATGCTGAATGCCATTAGTGAGGTTAACGCAGACAATATCTACATCCTGCCCAACAACAGTAATATAATTCTTGCTGCAGAGCAGGCGGTCAAATTGACTAAAGACAAGAAAGTGTTTGTAATACCCTCCAAAAATATACCTCAAGGTATAACAGCGATTATTAATTTTGTTTATGATAAGTCTCCTGAAGAAAATGCGGCCAGAATGGCCGAGGAGATGAAGCGGGTTAAGGCCGGCCAGGTTACCTATGCCGTCAGGGACACCAGCTTTGACGGAAAAGAGATCAAGCAGGGTAATATCATGGGAATAGGCGATTCATCTATCAGGTCTGTGGGTACTGATATTAAGCAGACAACATTGGAGTTAATCAGTACCATGGTGGATGAGGATTCCGAGTTAATCAGCCTCTATTACGGTGAGGAAGTTAGCGAGCAGGATGCTAACGAGCTGGCCAATGAGCTGATGGAGCGGTATCCTGACATGGATGTGGAGGTTCACTACGGAGGACAGCCGATATATTATTATGTATTATCTGTTGAATAAGGTACATCTGATAAATTTCCGTACGGAAGGTCATAGCCTTTCGTACGCTGCAAACAGTGGTTCGAAGATTAAACGAGCCACTTTTTTAAATATTGGATTTATAAATGTTTGATATTCGGAAGATGGGAGAGGCTGTATGGAGTATGATAGGATACCAAGACCACAGGAAATATATCGTCATTTCAAGGGCAAGCTTTATCAGACTATAACACTTGCACAGCATAGCGAAAGCAACGAGCTGCTGGTGGTTTACCAGGCTCTATATGGGGATTTCAGGATATATGCAAGACCTCTTAGATCATTTATCGAAGAGCTGGATTCGTCAAAATATCCTGATGCAAGTCAAAAGCACAGGTTTGAGCTGGTACAGACCGCAGATATAATCTTGACGGACAAGGATGTAAGCCTGTCGGATAATAAGACTGCAGCGGTTACGGAAGCGGCAGACGGTGATAAAGACGAAACAGGTACAGAAGTAGTATCTGGTGGAACAGCTATAGATGAGGTTACTACGGCAAATCAAAAGCAAGAGGATGCTCAAAGTCCGTCTGACCAAGGGGCCTATGCTGTTTTGATGAGATTTCTTGAGGCAGACAGCTACAGCGAAAAGCTTGATGTTGTATATTCGGGCAAAAAGTACCTCAATGACAGAATAATTAATGATATGTCGATGGCGCTGGATTGCACAGTTGAGGACGGAACGCTGGAGGAAAGAATTGAAAGCCTGATTAATTGCCTGCAGGCTCTCAGCCGATTTGAAAAAAAGCGATTGAGGTAATAAAAACCTGAGCAATAGATTTGATTGATCCTATAGCTTTAAGTAACACATTTTGGTCAGATTAAAGAGTGATTCACATAAACACTGATTGAAAAGCAATAATAAAAATGAAAAAAGAAGCTGGTGCAAAGACCAGCTTTTGTTGCTTATATCCTACAATATAAGGAAATTCATTATAAAATTCTTACCCCTTACTCAAGATTTAGCCTTTTACTGAATATATAATTGGTTGCTGTATAAAGTGCCACAGCAAGGGCCAGATAAAAGAATATAAAGAAGGGGAATATTATCCTGCTTAATGCTGTTATACTGAATATAAAGTCATTGCTGAATAAACTTACAATCAGCAGAATGATAGCAGCTATGAACTGATATATAGTATAAACTCCGATATATGCTGCCGCAGAAAATGCAATTTTGTGCCTGTAAAACAATTGACCGATAGCTATTGATACATAGAATAGCAATATGGTATCAACAATACTTATCAGCATTACAATGGCAAATTCGGTGATTAAAAATGTGCTTCGTGAACCGAATTCCAATTCGATAATGCTTAATAAGGATTCTATAATCTGTTTTGTCTTGCCAGGAAATACAAAAAGATAGGTCAAATAAACCAATGCAGCATTAATCAGCAACCAGCATACAGATACAAGCAGCTTGGAGCTAATAAGCCCCGACGCTTTTACAGGAAGGGTAAACATCAGATAGCCCTCATCGCTGACAAGGTTTTTATAAAATCTCATTACTGTCAGTACGACTGTAATTAATAAGGATGCAAATATTGAGATTATATATACAATTTTAATTGTACCGGGAATTAAAGACAGTATCCCCTTAAAAATATCCAGACTGTGAACCAGCTTGCATATCATAGCTAGGGCTATAAGTACAAGATATATCGGCAGCAGAAGCCTGGTGGTTGCTTTAAATTCGTGCTTTATTAATTTTCCTAACATCTGAATACCTCCCTAAACAATGTATCTATGGACTTTCCTTCCCGCAAGCGGACATCATCTACAGCGGCATGAACTGATATATTGCCGTCTTTGATGAATATGAACTCATCCAATACCTTTTCGATATCAGATATAAGATGGGTTGAAATGATTACACTGGCATTTTCGCTATAATTACTGATAATAGTGTTAAGTATATAGTCTCTGGCGGCTGGATCTACGCCTCCTATCGGCTCATCAAGACAATACAAATCAGCCTGCCTGCTCATAACCAGTATCAGCTGAACCTTTTCCTTGGTTCCCTTGGATAGGTTTTTTAGCCTCCTGCCGGGGTCAAGATTAAGCCGCTTCAGCATATCCATGCATTTGGCTCTGTCAAAGTCGGAATAAAAATCCTCAAAAAAGCTGATTGCATCCGTTATCTTCATCCATTCCGGCAGATAGGTTCTTTCCGGCAGATAAGAGACTATCCTTTTGGTTTCAGGGCCGGGCTTTTTTCCGTCAATCAGAATCTCACCGGATGTGGGCACCAGTAAACCGTTTATCAGCTTAATCAACGTAGTTTTACCACTGCCGTTGGGTCCAAGAAGCCCGATGATTTTTCCCCGTTCTATTGTGAGATTGACATTGTTTAGTGCCACAAGGTTGGCATATTTCTTGTTCAGTGATTTGCATTCCAAAATTGCTCTCATATATACATACCTCCATTTCGCCCAAAGGCTGTTGTTAAACTTGCGTTAATCCTGATTACCTTCAACCTTAAGCAGCCTTGTCACCAGTTCTATAATTTGCTCGGGCTCATAACCTAGCTGCTTCATGCTATTAATAAATTCCCTAACCTGCAAAGCAGCCGCCTCCTCCTTTAATTTTCTGATGATGCTCTCATCTGAAGTGATAAATCTGCCGGCTGTTCTGTTAGTGTAAATAAGGCCTGTTCGTTCCAGTTCGGACAGAGCTTTTTGCATAGTGTTGGGATTGACCAGGGCCTGGGCTGCCAGATCCCTTACCGAAGGCAGCTTGTCGCCCGCTTTGTAATAACCGGATATGATATCAGCCTTAAGCTTTTCTATTAACTGGATATAGACAGGCCGTTCAGAATCTAGCTCCCACATATGGACTCCTTTCTT
>JAAZDK010000181.1 GCA_012512855.1 Clostridiales bacterium | reverse complement strand
GCAGGACCACCGTGATCAGCTCCATTTATTGCATAAAAATCCACCTTCTTGCCGCAGCCTATGAGCTTTTCATACAGCTTAACGCTTTGCCCGAAGGACACGATCCTGTCGCTTGTTCCATGGAATATAAGAACCGGCGGAACAAGCTTGTCCTTGCTGATATGATTCATTGCGATTGTCGGCTGGGCAAGCTCCGGATGCTCACTCACATCCTTGCCCCCGATAAACTGCCCCTCCGGGCTGTCGGGCTTTTGATGATTTTGCGTACTCGGGAAACCTTCCGGGTCAGTAATGTCGGTTACACCATAATAATCAATGATTCCCTTGACGCTGCAGCTATACTCATTATAATCCTCTGTATCGAAAATATTGTCATTGCAGGTCAGCCCTGCTAAAACTGCGGTATGTCCGCCTGAGGAATCTCCCCAGATAAATACCTGCTCAGGATTGATGCCGAATTTGTCAGCGTTCATGCGCAGGAAGCGGATTGCTGTCTTGGCATCCTGCACCTGGGCCGGGAAGGGACTTATGCCAGAATGCCGATACTCCACAATGGCAGCTACATAACCCCTTTGCGCAAAGCGTGCCAGCTGGGGCACATTCACATGGCAATTCTGCTTGAACCAGGCCGAACCCTGCACAAATACCACCAAAGGAAATCGCTTTCCTTGCATCATAGGGTTAAATGGAGTAATTATCTGCAGCTTCAGCTCCACGCCATTTCTCGTTACATATGTAACATCATTAAAATATGCACAGTCTGTCTCATTTCCACTGGGTATAATCTCTTTAAACTCGTATTCTTTTCCCTGTATTTGATATCTGAACATCTGAATCCTCCAATTTCAATATAATACCTCATGGCAAATAATAACAGAAAGCTGCGAAACATTCAACCTTCCTATAGTAAATTACAGCATAAATCCTACAATTAGCTTCTTAATTATATCTCATTTATATTTCAATTAACCTCTCTAATTACATTTCTTATACTTCGGTTTCAGCCTCCAGCGCATTCTCCCGGGCGCTGATTGCCTTAATCCATTTTCTGCTTCTGAGTCTGAACAAACACCAAACTGCCTTGACTACCTGATCAATCTTCAAACAGATATAAATCCAAAAGGCCGGCAGATGCCATACCAAGCCTGCTATATATCCCAGAGGTATTGACAAAATCCACAGATACAGTATATCTGCCACCATCAGGAACTTGGTATCTCCGCCTCCTCTGAGAACACCCTTTGTCATAATGCTGTTGGTGGACTGGAATACAACTATAAATGCAATTGCCCTCATCAGCTGCCTTGCCATTTCCTTGGTTTCATCCGTAATATTGTAGAGATTAATTACAAATTCATTTATTGAAAGTATTATGCCACCGGCTATAGCACCTATTACAATTCCCAGCATGAAAAATGTAACAGCCTGTCTTTGTGCCTTTTCCTTGTCCCCTTCACCCAGGGTATGACCGGTAATTATGCATCCCGCATGGCAAATGCCTTGTATTAATACAGTACTTAGCTGTTGGGTCACAACCGTTATCGAATTGGCGGATACAAAATCCTTACCTATCCTTCCCATTACCATTGCTACGGCAGAATTGCCGAAGGCCAGTAGCATATCGGATACAAATACAGGAATGCTGATAGAGATATAGTTAAATATCAGGGAACGGCAGCTCATAGTCAGGTCCTTAATGCGATACTGAATTTTCTTATCAATAAAGAAGAAGTAACCACCTATAAACAGAAATTCAAAGGCTCGACCAAGCATTGTGGCAATAGCTGCGCCCTCACCGCCCATATTAGGTGCACCAAAATGTCCATATATCAGCATATAATTCAGGAAAATATTAACAAACAAAGCTCCAAGAGAACTATACAAGGGAATCCTTACCTGTCCGACACTTCTTAATACAATCGTCAGGGTCAGGGACAAGCCCAGGAGAATGTAACACGGTACCATCCATTTTAAGTAAAGGATACCCTGTTCTATAACCTCCAACTCTTTACTATACATTCTCATTATAGAACCTGGCGCAATCAAGGTTGCTGCCATAAATATAGCCGCAAAGAGGACGCAGATTCTCAGCATGATGGTTACCGTTTTCTTTAGGGACTGTTTATCCTTCATTCCCCAGAAACGGGCGGTTAAAACACTAGCCCCCATCGATATACCCATACATCCTATATGAAAAATGCCGGTAAACTGATTGGCCAATGCAGTACCTGACAGAGCATTCTCGCCTAAGGAGCCAACCATGATGTTGTCCGCCATGTTAACACCTATACTGATCAAACCCTGCAGGGAAATGGGAATTGCTATTGCCGCTGTCTTCTTGTAAAAGCTTTTGTCTCTGACGAATAAACTCAATTGTTACATCCTTTCAATTTATGTATTTTCGTATATGCAGTATAAATCGAGAGAAGCTCTCCCTGATAAATATACAGCTAATATTTTGCTAAATCGTTTTAACAAATCTATCTTATACAATTCTTGATTATATGTCAATTAAATTCAGCTAAATTATATTAGGTTTTTGAGCTTATCTCTCAATTTTCGTTATCAATGCAACCGAATCTGCACAGCATTAACATGCTCCCCGGTATGCTTATATCGTCTATGAAATGCCGGATATATTTTCTGTATGGCAAAAGAATAACGGGTAAACCGCCATTTTTCATGGTGATTTACCCGTTTGGGCTATATACAAGTTTAGGAATTTAAAACTGAGTTTATTTTACGGTTATATTTTTCAGACTGCCGGAAATCAGGCCATGTGTTGCTGTAATATTGGCCTTTCCTTTAGCTACAGCCTTAACTGTTCCCTTTGACACTGTCAGAACCTTTTTATTGGATGACGTATAAGAAGCCTTGCTTGTTACATCCTCCTTTTTACCATCATTAACATTAAGTCTTGTTACCTTCAGCTTGGCGGTAGCCTTTACCTTCAGAGAATTACCCTTGATAGGGCTGATAGTAAGGGTATCCTTAATATCCATATCACGCTTAATCTCCGATTGAGTCAGGGCATAATTGTATATACGAAGCTCATCTATCTTGCCCTTGAAGAAGGTTCCGCTAATTGAGTCAGCTCCTATCCAGAGGGGTCCGCTGGAGTTGGAAATATCACCGTCAAAGGGCTGCGTTGAAACAAGCTTGCCATTTATATAAATCTTGACGGTATTATCATCCTTGCTGGTCGTTTCCCCGTCACTGCCCTTATAGGTAACAGTGTAATAGAACCATTTTCCATAGCTTGTAACATCGTCATTTATACTGAATTCATGAATCTCTCCATCACTGTCAAAGTTGGCCAGGGATACCATCTCACGGCCATACCAATCCTGCAGAATATATGAGGGGAGTTTCTTGTTATGGCTTTCACCGTATTTTGCCACTATAGGCTGATTGGTGTCTGACTTCTCTTTATATATCCATGCGCTGATAGTAAAGCCTCTGTCCAGATCCAGCCAGTCGCTATCCTGTACCTCTATATAGCTGGCACCATTTAATACTGCACATTTTCCTGCATAGGCATACTCATATTTTATTCCGCCCTTGGAGCTGATTTCTATTCCGTGATGATCAAATCCTGAGGAATCCTTAAGATCTCCGTTGAATTTATAATAAGCAATCAGTGCCTTGGTCTTATTGATCTTGCCTGCGTTAGGATTTTTTTCAGATACAACCTCATCATACAAATCCTCAATCTCACTGTAGCTGAGTGCCTTATTGTATATTCTCATGTCATCCAGAACGCCCTTAAGGAAATTGTCAGTTACCATAAAGTAGGCATAACCGATGTGCAAAGGCTGGGATGAATTCTTGATTGAAGCACTCT
>JAAZDK010000180.1 GCA_012512855.1 Clostridiales bacterium | reverse complement strand
CTGCCGGCAAACTGCCTGGGAGCAGGAGTGCTGTAAGGCTTGTAGGGAAGCTGTGACTGCGAGCGAGGGCTTTGCTTATCAAAAATATTGTCATTGAATGAAAGATTGCCGACAGATGAATGTCCATCATCGTCAAATTTGAACCTGCTGCTGTAGGAGCCGGCTTTTGCTGAGCCTGCATTCATCTTAAGCAGGTATCTGGGGATCTCGGTTATAAATCGTGATGGCTTGTTAAACTGGATACTACCTCGTACCATACGCTGCTTGGCGGCAGACAGGGACAGTCTTTTCATGGCTCTGGTGATTCCCACATAGCAAAGCCTGCGTTCTTCTTCGATTTCCTCCTCAGGATTTTCTGCGTTGATGGAGAGATAGCCCGGGAAAATTCCCTCCTCCATACCGACGATATATACATAAGGAAATTCCAGGCCTTTGGCGCTGTGGAGGGTCATCAGCACAACCTTGTCATTATCATCGGACAAATTATCAATATCCGAAACCAAAGCCACCTCTTCAAGGAAACCACTGAGACTGGGTCTTTCAGAGGCCGTTTCCTCATATGCCACCAGCTTGTTTACCAACTCATTTATATTGGCAATTCTTTCTTCAGCATCCTGAGGATCATCCTGTTCAAGCTCCCTCAGATAGCCTGTAGCATCGAGAATGTCATCTATTATATGACTAAGGACATAGCTGTCTGAGCTAATTCTGGATTTGAGACCCTCGATAAGGCTGACGAAGGACTCCAGCTTTGATGCTGAGCGCTCCAATCCAGGAATGGAGCGGGCCCGCATGACCGCCTCATAAAAGCTGATTCCATGCTCTAAGGCGTAATCGTTAATTTTGTCTATTGTGGCAAGGCCTATTCCTCGTTTGGGTACATTGATAATACGCTTGACTGCCAGGTTGTCACGGCCGTTGTCTATGGTTTTCAGGTATGCCAGGATGTCCTTTATTTCCTTTCTTTCGTAGAAATTAATGCCGCCGATAAGCCTGTAGGGTACATTTTTCAGGATTAATTTTTCCTCAAATTGACGGGACTGGGCGTTGGTGCGATACAATATGGCAAAATCCTTATAGCCGGCAATACCGCCTTCTACACTGCTTTTAATTTCGCCTACGATAGTACCTGCTTCCTCAAAATCATTTTCAAACAGGGTGAAATGGACAGGCTCTCCCTCTTCATTTGCTGTCCAGAGAACCTTGTCCTTGCGGCCACGGTTATTGCTGATAAGCTCATTGGCTGTATTAAGTATGCTTTTGGTGGAGCGGTAGTTCTGCTCCAGCTTGATTACGGCAGTATTGGGGAAGGCCATTTCAAAATTAAGAATATTATAAATGTTGGCTCCCCTGAACTTATATATGGACTGGTCATCATCACCCACTACACAGAGATTATATTCGCATACGCCCTCAGGGTTGACACCGGAAGCCAAAAGCTTAATCAGATGAAACTGGGCGGTATTGGTATCCTGATATTCGTCAACCATAATATAGCGGAAGCGGTTCTGGTAATATCGGAGTACCTCCTGATCGGTCATAAACAGCTCGATGGTTTTAAAAATAAGGTCGTCAAAGTCAAAGGCATTGCTGTCCTTAAGCCGCTTCTGATATTCGCTGTAGGCCCGGGCATAGATTATTTGGGAGTAATCACCCTGGGCGCGGGCTTCAAAGTCCTTGGGAGAGATAAGCTCATCCTTTGCTCTGGATATGACATTCAGCAGGGTGCGTTCGCTATAGCGCTTGGTATCTATATTAAGATACTTGCAGATCTCACGCATAAGGCTTTTAGAATCATCGGTGTCATATATGGTAAAGCTCCTGTCATAGCCGAGTACATCGGCAAAACGTCTTAAAATACGTACACAGGTTGAGTGGAAGGTACTTACCCAGATATCCTCTGCACCGAAGCCCACCAGCTTGTCTATACGCTCCCTCATTTCCCTGGCCGCCTTATTGGTAAAGGTGATGGCAAGGATGTTCCATGGATTGACACCCCGTTCCTCAATCAGGTATGCTATGCGATGGGTCAGTACCCTGGTTTTGCCGGAACCTGCACCTGCCAGAATAAGAAGAGGCCCCTTGTCATGGAGCACCGCCTGTTTTTGCTCCGGATTTAATGATTCAAATATATTCATAAAAATAACACCTTTCTGTCTCTCAAGTATGTATAGGATTTGCCAAATCTTATGGGATAAGGATAGATTCAGCCGGTATGGGAGTAAGCATGCAAAATATTATGCCCTGCTTACAACTAAACTGTCTGCCGTAAGGATAAATTAATAAAGTAAAATAAGAACATATTAATAAGGTTTAGAGCAGAATAAATGTTTGCATTTTTATTATAGCATGTACAGAAAAGATATTCAACCGATAGCTTATATTTGGTTAGCCTGGTAACCCCGGATATAGTCAAAAGGATATGACGGGGACGGCATAGCTTACTTTTGCTTTGACATATGGTTTTTATTACTATATAATGATTTCAGAGGTGATTAAAATGGATACTTCCGTAGAGGAGTATATAAAAGAGCTGATAAGCAACCTAAGGGATATCAAGTATATAATGTCCGAGGATATACCCAATATTGATTTATATATGGATCAGGTTACTACCTTCATGGACAAGCATCTGAGGTCATCAAAGCGCTATGATGACGACAAGCTTCTGACCAAGACGATGATAAACAACTATACCAAGAACGAGCTGTTGCCTCCTCCGAACAAGAAAAAGTACACCAAGGAACATATGTTCCTCTTAATTTTTATATATTACTTTAAAAATGTTTTGTCCATGAACGACATTCAGACCATATTCAATCCTCTGACCGGCCGCTATTACAATAATAAGGATTCAAAAATAAAGCTTGAGCAAATATATGACGAGATATTCCGGTTGGAAAAGGAGCAGACCGATGCCCTGACCAAGGATATTGTCCGAAAGATGACCAAGGCTAGGGAGTCCTTCGACTGGGTGGACAATGATGATGATCGGGAGTTTTTAACAGAGTTTGCATTTATGTGCATGCTTTGCTTTGATGTATATATGAGAAAGCATATAATAGAAAAAATAATTGACAATTCGCTGGCGGAAGCAAAAAGACCAGATGAGAATGAAAAGGGAGGCAAGAAGGAAGCAGCCAGGAAGGAAGCCGGTAAAAAGGCGGAAGGCAATTGAAGAATATATATGTGTGACAGCAGAATAAAAGGAGCTCCGGCGGTCAGCCCGGGCTCCTTTAAATAATTGTATCTCATACAATAAAACCACCTGCTATGCAGGTGAGTTCCCAAATAGCTTTAGCTTCAAGTAAAAAACCTCCTATGTTATCATTAATGTGGGTTGCCAACCACAATAAAAATACATAGGAGGT
>JAAZDK010000179.1 GCA_012512855.1 Clostridiales bacterium | reverse complement strand
GTGAGCGGGCATAAGGTAGTGGTTAAAATCACAAAGTACGGCGATGCCGGCCAGAGCCCTGAGGGAAGGATAGTAGAGATTCTGGGTCATATTAATGATCCGGGTGTGGATATTATGTCGGTGGTAAGGGCCTATGATCTTCCGGTGGAGTATCCTGCCGAGGTAATGCGCTCTCTTGACAAAATCCCTGAAGAAATTGATCCGGAGGAAGTAAAAAACCGTCTTGATATACGCGAGCTGCTGACTGTAACTATAGACGGTGAGGATGCCAAGGATCTGGATGATGCCATTACACTTACAAAGGAAGGTAGCATCTACCATCTGGGTGTCCATATCGCAGATGTGACACATTATGTAAGAGAAGGAACAGCACTAGACAAGGAGGCCTTAAAAAGAGGAACCAGCGTATATCTGGTGGACCGGGTAATTCCAATGCTGCCTCATAAGCTTTCCAATGGCATATGCTCCTTAAATCCGGGAGTGGACAGGCTTTCACTGAGCTGCTTCATGGATATAGACGAGAAGGGAGAGATAGTAAGCCATCGGATTGCCGAGACAGTGATGCGCTCAGATTGCCGAATGACCTATACAAAGGTGGCTAAGGTGATAGAAGAAAATGATGAGGAGGCCTGTGCCGAGTATGCCCCCTTTGTCCCTATGCTTATGCTGATGCAGGAGCTGGCCGAGCTGCTGCGGGCAAGAAGGCATAAGAGGGGGGCTATCAATTTTGATTTCCCGGAAACCAAGATAATCGTTGACCCCAAAGGCAAGCCTATTGAGATAAAGCCCTATGAAAGAAACAAGGCAACAAAAATTATAGAAGAATTCATGCTTATAGCCAATGAAACAATAGCCGAGAACTTCTTCTGGCAGGAAATACCCTTTATATACCGTACCCATGAAACTCCGGATGAGGAGAAGATCAGGAAGCTGGCTATTTTTATAAATAACTTCGGCTACAGCATGAAGGTAGGAAATGAAAAAATACATCCCAAGGAAATACAAAAGCTTTTGTTAAGGATAGAGGACACTCCCGAGGAGGCCTTAATAAGCAGAATTACGCTTAGATCGATGAAGCAGGCAAAATATACTGTGGCCAACATCGGCCATTTTGGTCTGTCGGCCAAATACTATTGTCATTTCACATCGCCCATCAGAAGATATCCTGATCTGCAGATACACAGAATTATAAAGGAAAGCCTGCATGGAAAGCTGGGTGAAAAGCGCCTGCAGCATTTTGAAAAAATTCTGCATGAGGTGGCTACCCACTCCAGTATGACTGAGCGAAGGGCAGATGAAGCCGAACGTGAGGTGGAAAAGCTCAAGAAGATAGAATATATGATGGAGCATATTGGCGAGGTCTACGAAGGAGTAATCTCCGGTGTTACCAGCTGGGGCTTGTATGTTGAGCTGCCCAACACCGTAGAGGGGATGGTTCGGGTTAGTGCTATGGATGATGATTATTACATTTATGATGAGGAACATTATCAGATGATTGGAGAGCATACGAAAAAAGTGTATAAGTTGGGGCAGAAGGTTAAAATTCAGGTTATTGGGGCCGACAAGCTTCAGAGAACCATTGACTTTGCCCTGGTGGAGGATGAGTCAGACGAGGAAAGGAGTATTGAGGACTAAGTGGGGGAGAATATAAAGCTGATTGCCAATAATAAAAAGGCATATTATGATTATTTTATTGAGGATAAATATGAAGCGGGCATCGCATTGGCAGGAACTGAAGTAAAATCTCTTCGCATGGGCAAATGCAGTATCAAGGAATCCTATATCAGGATTGAAAACGGTGAGGTTTTTATATATAACATGCATATAAGCCCATACGAAAAGGGCAATATCTTTAACAAGGACCCCCTAAGGGTTCGAAAGCTTCTGATGCACAGGCATGAAATAAATAAGCTGGCCGGCCGTGTGTCCCAGAAGGGTTATACTCTGGTGCCTTTGCAGATATATTTTAAAGGCAGCCTGGTAAAGGTTGAGGTGGGACTGGCACGGGGCAAGAAGTTATATGACAAGCGGGAGGATATAGCCAAGAAGGATCAGCGCAGAGAAGCTGAAAAGGACTTTAAGGTTAAAAACCTCTATTAGAAGGAGTATAATGCAGGCTTGCCCGGCAACAGGACGGCAAGCCTTTCGGGTATAACTCGTGATATATTCTGAAATGCAATCTATGCCTTAAGCATGCTGAAGAAATCTATGCCTTAAGAATGCTGAAGAAATCTACGCCATAAGCCATGCAGAAAAATTATAATTTATGGTTTTTCATATGGAGCCATAAATAACAGGCTTATGGCGTAAATATTGTTTTAACGGAAACTCCGGTATTGATAAATTCAGGCCCGGTATCGAGGCCTCTAACAGCGGCTATTGCCTCCGCCATGCCCAGATAGCCCATGGTATAGGGGTTTTGCAGCATAACTGCTTTAATGTAGCCTTCCTGTATCATTTGATCTATGTTTGGGTTCGAATCAAAGCCGATTCCCACAATATTTCTGTTGCTTTCCCGGATGGCCAGGCCAACTCCCTCCGTAGTGTTCTCATTTGTACCGAACAGACCCACAAGGTCAGGATTTTCCTCAATAAGCTGGACCGGCATTGATAGCTCCAGCGCCCGGACCCCTTCAGTGTACCTGGTATCCAGCAGGCTGTACCTGCCATTGGCACTGATTGCATCCCTGAAGCCTCTTTCCCGCTCTGTTGTTGTTATGTTTTCTCTTGTTACCCCAAGTATACCTATGGAGCCTGAGTCTATTCCCAAAGCCTCCAGCTCGTTAATCATGATCTGTCCGGCTGTAAGGCCTGCAGCATAATTGTTGGTAGCCAGCGTTACGATACCATCCTCAAATGCAGGAGCATCAACATATATGATTTTGACACCTAAAGCCTTGGCATCCTCGACAGCACGCGAAATTCTGATTGGATCGCTGGCGGCAATAAGCATGGCATCAACTCCCGATGCGGCAGCATTACGAATAATTTCGATCTGCTCATCAACATTTCGCTCGGTTGGGGCCTCCCAGCTATAGCTTACCCCCAGCATTCTGGCCATATCTGAAGCACCCTGGTTAACTGTTTCCCAGAAGGTGCTGATTTTATCCATAGTAATAAGAACAATCCTGTATCTTGACAGGGAGCTTACGGCTATGCTTTTATTTTTGATAGAGTTTTCATAATATAAAATAAATAAAATAAAAGCCAGAAGTATTACAAAAGCATTAAGAGCAATTCGTTTAATATTCATTGGGATAGTCCTCTTTTTATTTACTTGCATATGGATTAGGGGCGCTCTCTACCCGTTCAGGTTGAGTGCAAGAATATGCTGTATACTATATAAAAATATATTCATGCTAATATGCCTGTATTCGGATTTACGCTGTTTACATTTTCATGAAGTGAGCCCGGGCAGAGTAGAATTATATATGTAAAGCAAATAAAAGGCAAAATAAAATAAAAAGGCAAATTATTTTACAATAAATTTTTTTTAGGTAATTTGGCAATAAATTATTGCTTCAATTTGGCAATAAATTATTGCTTCAATACTCTTGACAGTATGCGAAAAATGTAATAGTATATTATCTGCATTTACAAAATCCAGTTGATGCAAAGCTTTGATTTAATGATTTCTTTACTGTTTTTCGTAAGTCGAATGCTGTTGCACAGTTACAATTCTATTACACGGGGTTGTACTGGTTTCGACGGGGGTTTTGAAATTGCAGAAGCCATTCGCAGACTAGGGCTGCGTCACAAACCTAGACATAAAAATAAACGCAAACGACAATTACGAATTAGCTGCTGCTTAATGCAGCTTGTCGACCTTAAGCGGCCCGCGGCTTAAGAGCTCGGCATCAAATTAGCGGGGACCTTTATCTTCAAAGCTTTGAGAAGATAAAAGATATATGAAGCTACCAATGCTAAGAGCCTGTCTGTCGGCGCTTAGTGGAGGGAACAGCAGGTAAAGTACCCAGGTACCAGGCCTGCATAAAAGACGGACTGTAATGGGAGAAACTGCAATGGATGGACTTTCGGACAGGGGTTCGATTCCCCTCAGCTCCATTTTTCGTATCCACTTCCGAGATAATGTCAATGTAATTAGGATACACAATTACTTTTTTAACATAAGCTCTGATGATGCGCTTTTGCTCCTCAGGGCTTTTATTGTATCTTATACAATAAAATTACTGCTATGCAGTTGTGTTCCCTATTGCCGGTGCTTTTATTTACTTACTTATTTTGCTCCAGCAGCCAGCTTTGCTCCAGCAGCCAGCGGGCGTTTTCAATATCAAACAGCAAGGTTATGGTATGCTTTTCTGCATTGGAGACAAAGCTGCACACAAAAATCCTCATTCCGGGCTTATCCTTTATGGAATTAACGGAGCTTATCTTATAGCAGAATCTTTCCCCGGTCTCGTCACTTATCTGAAAATAAATAGGGATGAAATCTCCCGTCTGCTTAAAGCTGGCTATAACATTCACAGGAGTACCTGACATAAGAGACGGACGGTTTTGGCCTGGACGATAGCCGAATACAGGACCTGTCATAGGATTTCACCTCGCTATAGACTCAAAATAATGCTCTTTAGATGAAGTTAGCTCTTAGCTTGTAATAAACTATAATACAAAACGGTTCACTATCTCGCAGTATATATTATGTCTGGAATCAATCATATTATAGAACATTTGTTCGATAAAATCAAATGGAAAAAGCTGCTTTCATTAAAAAAGTTAAATTTTTTTTAAATTCTAGTTTGCAAGAGTAAATTCAATAAAGGTAGAAATTACTCCTGCACATAATTTGCCCTATTACCACTTAGATTCATAACTTCATATAATATACATGCAGCTGATTGCCTGCCTGTGCAGATTTGAAGAGTTTATGAATCGAAAAGGCAATAATAACATTAACAAAAATTTTGCTAAAGCTATTGACTCTCAACTTAAGATCAGGTTTAGAATGCAGTCGAAGGTACCTTTTCAAATTTCTATGAGGTGATGATTGTATCCGGGTGACGACTGAGGTAAGTATTTATAGCGGCGATTGGATAGAGAATTTATTGGCTTGCCCTGATTAAGCGGGATTGCGTTAGCTCCTTTTATTGTTTCACAAAATGTTGTCGTGCATCATATTATAAATCATAGCAAAATAAGGATGTATGAGGTATATGAACAAAAATTTTGCACGGCAATCACTGGAATTACACTTGTTTTTTGCAAGAATAATGAAGGAGCATTCCTTTTTTCTGCAGCTTGGCTTTATGCCCAGGGACAGCCAGTATAGCCAGAGGGCGGATGCATTTCGCAGAGAGTTTGATAAGCTGTTGTTTGATGTTGTGATGGAAGCAAATGGAGTGGTAAGCCCTGATG
>JAAZDK010000178.1 GCA_012512855.1 Clostridiales bacterium | reverse complement strand
TTATTGTAATATTAAACTGAGCCATGGTTCATCCTCCTCGGTTTGGTATTTGTTGGGCAACTTATATTTTAACCGAGGTGTGAGCTTTGGCTCAACTTCTTTTTACACCATTATATAGACTTAATCTTTATATCACACTCTTTTATTCTGTTATCAATTTGTACAAAGCTATCGATACATTTTTTCTCTTTTGTCCGTTTCGCTTTTGGCCGGTTCATTTTCCCCTTTCGTATTTTTACAGCAACCAGACAGCATTTTCACATTGCTCCATTTACACCTGCTATATATTTATCAATCAGATTTTTTTCCCAGATATCCTTCAGTGGCTTGCCTGGGATTATATGATATGTAACGCTGCGACCACCCTCATGCTGCTGTAAACGCTCGGTTATTAAGCTTACGGCCCTTTCACCTTCAGGAAGCGTAAGCTTTCCCGTAGCAGCCATATCCGCCAGATCATACAGATGGGTAACAAAAATAATATTGGAACTCGTATGGGCGAAGACTCTTATTACATCTGCAGCAATTGCCGTTCCGTCCTCCTCCGAGGTTGAAGCCAAAATTTCATTAATAAGTATCAGGCTATGCTTTTTTATCTGCTGTGATGTTTGCCTGATACAGACAAGCTCCTTTTCAAGCTTTCCGTGAACAGTACCTGTATCCTCAGACATTGCATATAAGCTTCCGATATACTGCGCCGCACTTGCCCGGTAGGAAGCTGCCGGAACAAAAAAGCCCAGCTGAGCAAACAATTGGGCCAGGCCCAAAGATTGCAAAAAGACGGTTTTCCCGCCGCTGTTGACACCGGTTATAATAGCTATTTTACCTTGTGAATTGTCATAATTATTGCTTTGAATGGATTTTATCCTGTCCGGCTGGTTCTGCTTGTGGTACTGGAGGGCAAGATATATTGGGAAAAGCTCTTTTGCCTCTAATTTTTCTTCCTCTGCCGAAAGTATATTTGGTCTGCATACAGCTATATTGTATTTGCGGCAGAATTTATTCAAATTAACGGCAACATGGTAATAGCTGCTGTCATAAAGTATTTGCTTAAAGGTAAATAAAAGCCTGTTATTTATCCTCTGGATGAAATCACATAATTTATAAAGAGTCTTTTGATATATCTCATTAAGATTATTTCCCAGTATCCAGTTTATCGTGGCATCAATATAATGCTCCTTATCAATAGTTTTATTTCTTCTCCAACCTCGCTCCTCCAGCAGAGGTATTACATTCTCACTTCCTAACTCCGCAATTTGCGCCAGGTTCATAAGCTTGCCGTAGGTAAATTTTAAAGAGTATCCAACAGCCTGTGCATCAAGAAAGGCCGTAAGCAACACTATAATTTCCTTTGCATTTTTTCTGTGTTCGGGATTGTTCATAAAGGCTGCTATTTTTGTCATTGCTTCCGATTTAAGTTCAGTATCGGCTGAAAGTGTTGTTTCAAACAACAATTTAAAATTGCCCTCTACGAGCTCTATGTATTCCTTCAGCTTTTCATGCATAATAACCTGATAAGGTGTTCTGCCATAATGCTTATCCGGTGGCCTGTATTGCAGCCTTTCACAAATATCCAATAGCCGCCTTATAAATCCCGGATTATTTATAAAATCCTGCAGCACCTCCTGGCGGTATCTTATGATTTTCTCATCTACAGGGAGATAATTTATTTCATTGCATAGCTGCTCATATTCCTTTTTGCCCATAATATCGCTGCACACAAACTCCTGCAGGCAAAGATCCTCCACCAGCCTGTCGCCGATGGTTTTGTTACTCCTGCATTTTTCCCTCTCTTCCTTGCTTGGATAAAGCAAATCCAGATAAATCATATCAAACCATGCCTTTCTGTCTGGGCTTGTATTAGTTAAAATATATTCTTTGCTAAAGCCTGACCTTGATATTTTCCAGCAGCTGTGTATAGCCGACACCGCACTTTCTTGCTATATCACCTGCATGCGACTTATTATCGGCCGGTCTTTTTTCAATCCTGTATGTCCTTTCACAAAAGCTCTCATTTTCATTAACCAAAGTAACAAGACTATAATAAGGCGAAGCCGGCAGTCTTTTTAGAATTTCGTAAAAGTGTGTTACCATCCCGCCATAACAGCTTTTCTTCCCTAGCTCAAGAAGCGCATGCGCCAGCAACACTACCGCTATACTTCGCTGTGTACTGGTAAAGGGTTCATTCAGCAGAAAAATATCGTTTGCTTTTATTTCAGCCAATATTCTTTGCAGTAAAGCCAGCTCCTTTTCAAATCTGCCAGCACCAATTGCAGCATCGTCAGCCTGACTGAAGTGGGTATAAACCTGATTTACTATAGACAGGCAGACGCTTGCTGCAGGAACATATACTCCGGTTTGATACAGGCATTGGATAATTCCGATGCTTCTTAAGTAGGTGGTTTTACCTCCCTGGTTAGCGCCTGTAAGTATGAATATTCTGTTATTCTCATCAAAGCTGCAGGAATTGGCTACAAGATTATTGCATTTAATGCTTTTATATCGATTAATGCCAAGAGACAGGTCATATGCTCCTTCTATTGAAATCTGCCCGTCGGCACTATGCACCGGGAGGGTGAAATAAAAGCCCGCTTCCTCATACAAGCGCATAAACTCGATATAGCTGATGTAGAATATCAAATCATCCGCCATATTAAAGAAATTATAAAAGGAAAAGTCTTTATAGCTCAGATAACAGTCCTCAATTTCATCAAGAATATCCGGTGATTTATTTACAGCACGGATTTGAAGCTCCTTATCCAGTGCGGTTATATCAACATCCTGATATATCCGGATATCAAAGTCATAATCCTCCAGTATGAATTCTGATGCAATCTTAAGCCGGTCACTGAAGCTAATCCTTCCTTCTCCTTCAGCTGTCTTGTATACTCTGCCGTCAGTACTTGTATTTAAGCCTTTCCCGCTATTAACTTCACAACAGCCAACTCCATTTTCAGCATCAAATACAGCAGCTGAGAATATCTGATGCTCTGCTTTTTTATTAAGTATTATCTCATATGAATACAGCTCATCAAGCCTGGAAAGCAAACAGTCAAGCTTCCTTTCGCCTTCTGCCATATCCTCGGACTGGGTATAAGCGGCAATGTAGTCTGCCAGCCTGCCAAATATGCTGTTTTTTAAAGCAAGTTTCATAAATCTGCCATGGAAATCCCGAAGCTCATTTAGAAACTCATGATACAACTGCAGAAAATATATCTTCTTTTTCAGCTCGTCTGTGCTGCTGTTGGCTGTTTTCAGCTTTCTTTGAATATCACGCAACATAAAGGTAAATTCTTTACAGGTCACAAATAGCTCTTCATTCTCATATAATTCCTTAATGATACTTTGTCTGTACCGTATGGTTGATAAATCGCTGCAGGGATAAAAGAAAATATTTTTATGATTTGAAAAATCGCTAAAGCTGCTGATGGAACATATTTCTTCAAAAATCAGCTCAATATTGAGATCCTTTATATATTCATTTGATCGTTTACCAATAGACTGCTTCCATTTATCATATGCATCTTTGCTGTCCCATAAGAAATTTAACCTTTCAGTCATAATTTCCGCCCAGCCTTCTTCTCTTCCATCTTTTTTTTGTATTCCCACAGCATCCTTAATGCTTCTTTTGGCAAATATCCCTCCATTACTGCGGCTTCAACCAAACTAGACATATACTCTATGTAAGGATACATAACCAGAACAAAATGCCAGTCAAGCTCACCATCCAAAACCTTTTCAAAAACCGCAAGCCTTGAGTCCTCGTCCAAAAATGGTATCAGCTTTTCAAGAAGCTCAAAGCTTAAGGTATTTATATCTGCATTTTGAATCAGAGCATATATTCTGTCATCACTTAGGTACTGTACCAGATTGACTAAATTGGTCAGGTCTACTCCATAGCTGCTTAGATTTCTGGATATGCGGTCAAGAACACTGGGCTTCAATAAAGGAGCGACATTAATTAAATCCTTTATGTCATACTTTTCAGGAACATCGCTTCCGCTTGCCGCGCTCATAAGGATTTGTGCTTCACTTTCTGTCGGATTGCCGGAATTGATAAGCTCATTCAAGGATATATTAAATATTTTTGAAATTTCTACTAAGGTTGATATATCCGGGAAGCTGTCCCCAAGCTCGTACTTGGAAATGGCTTGTCTGGTAAGGTTGAGCTTTATGGCCAGATCCGACTGGGTCATATCAGCGTTTTTTCTTAACCGGGCCAGATAAGCACCAAATTTTCGTGTATCAAACATAAAGATAAGCCCACCTTTCTCTACAGCCTGCCCGTGTCACAAAGAAAGCCTGATTCATATGCATATTTTTCGGCTCTTTGGAGCATATAAAACATTCCATCCCGGTTATACGTTACATTTTCCGGCAAAGTATCAAAAAAGCCAACCTCTATCATTTCACTGTTTTCCGGCAGCCTGTCAAAGGCTCTTATTCTGGCAAAATATACTCTCCCATTATTATGAAAAGTTCCATCTTCAGTAAAGGCCTGATAATCCCATACCGGAACAATATCATAATCGATTGCTCCTGTTTCTTCGTATAGCTCCCTTTTTGCAGCCTCAAAAGGAGTTTCCCCTTCCTCAACATGCCCACCGGGCACCTCCCAGGTTT
>JAAZDK010000177.1 GCA_012512855.1 Clostridiales bacterium | reverse complement strand
TACTGTGCCTTACTACCATATCACGATAGGTGTATCCCTTCTGGAACTCTTCGGCTACTATATTGGCTCCCAGGTTTTCATCCTCACCATGCATTACGGCATTATGCAGATTAGGATCAAATTCCTTACCGACAGCTTCAATAGGCTTTAAGCCTATTTCATCAAGGATCGTCATCAACTGCCTATAGATAAGCTCAATACCCTGTACAAAGGAACTGCTCTTATCCTCTTCGGAAACAGATGAAAGACCTCTTTCAAAGTTATCTACCACAGGCAGAATTTTTTCTAGCAGGCTTTTTACACCCAGGTCAAACATCATTGATTTTTCCTTTTCAGTACGTTTACGGTAGTTGTCAAACTCCGCCATAGTCCTCATTAGTCTATCTGTAAGCTCGGCAATTTTGGCCTCCTTTGCCTCCAGCTCCTTTGACTTTGAGCTCTTGAAGAAGCCCTTGCCCCTGGTCTTTACTTCCCCAGCCTCAGCCGATTCAGGCTCCGCCTCAGACTCAGTATCCAGATAATCAGAATTGTCTGCATCTTCGGAAGATTCAGATTTGTCGGCATCCACCATCTCATCCCATGCCTGTTCCTGTGCAGCCTCCATCTTCATATCGGCCTGGGTTGTATTATCTGTTTTTGTCGTTTCCTCGGCATTTGCCGTAAAATCATTATTCTGCATATCCTTTTCTTCCTTTTCCTTATTTTCATTATCTCCCTTGCTTTTCATCTGCCGCTCCTTTTCCATAGCGGCCTTCATAACCTCTATTGTCTTATCCATATCCTCCAAAGCTTGTGCAACCACCTTTCCTCTACCTGCTGGTCATATTCTATTTATTATTTTTTTTGAATATTTCATCCAGCTGCTGCATTAAGGTCTGCAGTGTCCCTACCACCTTTTTGTAATCCATCCTTTTAGGTCCGATGATTCCCACTTTTCCATATACTCCCTCCTCAATTTCATAGGTGGCAGTTACTATGGAACATTCCTTCATGGACTCGACAGGTGTTTCATCACCGATATATACCTTGATACCCCTGTCATCCTCTCCTTCTATCCTGTCCTGTATCAGCTCTGTGAGAGCCTTCTTCTCTTCCAGGGTATAAAGTATATCGCGGGCTTTATCCCTGTCTGAAAGCTCAGGATAGCGCAAAATATTGGTAGTGCCGGATGTATATATTTCGATATCATCATCTTCATTGACTGCCTGCATTATGGCTTCAAGCACATCATTGACGACTGATCTGTAATCGCCGGCCTGATCCTTCATCTGGGTAATAACCGGCAGGGTAATCTCCCCCAGATCAAGTCCCTGCAGGAACGTATTGATAATAATATTAAGCTTTAAAAGATTTTCCTTACTTAAGGACGAGGATATGCGTATTATCTTGTTTTTAACTATATTACCTTCAAATACAATAACAGTAAGCAGCTGATTGTCTTCCACTTCCGTCAGTTGAATGAATTTTACCTTTTTCCTATATTGTGGCGTACTGACCATAGTTGTATACTGTGTATTAACAGCAAGGAGCCTGGCAACCTGCTGTAAAAGGCTTTCCAGACGGTCAGCCTTTTCCAGAATTAATCCCTTCATTTCCTCAACTTCCTGCACCTTGTCCTTTAAAAGCATATCTACATAAAGGCGATATCCTTTATCTGTAGGTATGCGGCCGGCAGATGTATGAGGCTGAAAGATATATCCAAGCTCTTCAAGATCCGCCATCTCATTGCGAATTGTAGCAGAACTAAGGTTTAAATCTGTTAATTTTGAAATAGTTCTTGATCCAACGGGTTCACCCGTCTCAAGATAGTTACGGATGATAGCCTGCAGAATCTTCAATTTTCTTTCATCCAACTCATGCATGGTAAACCTCATAATTATATTAATTAATATATTATCAGGAGCCATTTTGTTAGCACTCATTTGGATAGAGTGCTAACATCTAAATCTAAAATAGCACTATCAATTTTATTTGTCAAGGCATATTATTATTTTTTTTGGAAAAAAGTCCGCTTCGGCAAACAGTGCTATAGCGGACTTTCAGTTTTTTTATTATTCATTTAGTCCAGTAAAAAATCAGCCAATACATAATTACTTATATCTATTCCCTGTTCTGTCAGAAATATTCTGTCACCATCTGCAGCCAACAGGCCATTTTTAATATGCTTATCAATTATATTGCCATAATGCTGTTCTATCTCCGTCCCGAACCGTTCCATAAACTCCTTCCTGCTTATTCCTCTTTGCATACGCAGGCCAAGGAAGGCAAACTCCTCAATTTTATCCTTCATGGACAATGGGCTGATATTCCTGCGCAAACCAATCGGATCAGCCAAAAGCCCGGAATGAGTGCTATTATCTCTTTCATCAGCTCCGGAGCAAATACCTTTTTTATTTCCTGAGCATTTACCCTTCTCATATTCCAAGCATTTAGATATATAATCCTTCAAGGCTTCGATATTATTAAATCTTAGATCCTTAATAAGGCTTGAAGCTCCCAGCCCAAAGCCAAGATACTCTACTCCGGTCCAGTAAAAGCTGTTATGCCGGCATTCATAGCCTGGCCTTGCATAATTGGAAATCTCATATCTGTGATATCCATGGCTTTCCAGGAATGACCTGGTCAAATGATACATGCTTCTTTCAGTTTCCTCATCCGGCAGCTGATTAACGGCCGGGCCATTTTCATTGTAAAGCTTATAAAAAGGGGTTCCCTCTTCAATTATAAGGCTGTAGGCTGAGATATGCTCAGGCTTTTGCATAACCACCTTTTTTAGACTATCCTCCCATGAAGCAAGGGTTTGATTTGGCAAAGCCGACATCAGATCAACATTTATGTTTTCAAAGCCCAGAGACCTTGCTGCATCATAATTGTCTAAAAACTGCCCGAAGCTGTGGACCCTTCCCAACAGCTTCAGTTCATCGTCATTTGCCGATTGTAGTCCGAAGCTCAGTCTGTTTATACCTGCCCTGAGGTAATCCTTAAGCTTATTGCACGTAACTGTTCCCGGATTTACCTCAATACTGGCCTCAAGGCTCTCATAATCAATTTTAAAGGCCCTCCCCAGCTGCTCCATGATTTTTTCTATAGCCGCTCCGTCAAGGACAGACGGGGTTCCCCCACCGATAAAAACCGTCTTTACAATATAATCATCTGTTCTGCCTTCGGTAGCTTTTATCTCGGTCAACAGGGCATTAATATAGTCATTAATAATATCATCACCTGCAGGAGCCGATAAGAAGTCGCAATAATTGCACTTTTTTACACAGAAGGGAATATGGATGTAAACACCCAGCTTGCGCTTCATTTTGCCTGAAATCGGCTTATCCGCTTTATGGTTAGAGTTTTTCATGCTATTAATGTGATTTGGCTTGTTTCCTATCATATTCATAATATCTTCCATGTAATCTTTTAGATATATAAGCTAATCATTCATATAGTTTAAAACTAGTAAAAATACAGCGGGGAAAGCATCAGCCCTTTATTCCCCGCCAAATTAATCATCATGTCATTGTCTTTAGCTAAAATTAATCATCATACCATTGCTTTAGGCACGTAATTCATAATACCATTATCCTAATGTCCGGCAGCTCATTAAGCACTAATCCTCATCCAGCTTGAGCACACTCATAAAGGCCTTTTGAGGAATTTCAACATTTCCTATCTGACGCATTCTCTTTTTGCCTTCCTTCTGCTTCTCCAGCAGCTTCTTCTTACGGGTTATGTCACCGCCGTAGCACTTCGCCAGCACATCCTTCCTTACAGCCTTTACTGTTTCACGGGCGATAATTTTTGAGCCGATTGCTGCCTGTATCGGAATTTCAAAAAGATGGCGCGGAATTTCATCCTTAAGCTTTTCGCACATTTTACGTCCTCTCTCATAGGCACTGTCGGCATGCACAATAAAGGTCAAAGCATCAACAACTTCCTTATTAATAAGGATATCCAGCTTGACAAGGTTGGACTGTGCATATCCCTTCAGCTCATAATCAAAGGATGCATAGCCTCTCGATCTGGATTTTAATGTGTCAAAGAAGTCATATATGATTTCATTCAGAGGCAATTCATATTTTAATAACGCTCTGGAGGACTCAATGTATTCCATGCCAAGATAGATTCCTCTTCTTTCCTGGCAAAGCTTCATTATCGAGCCGACGTATTCAGTAGTTACCATTATTTCAGCGGAAACAACAGGTTCTTCGAGATAATCAATCTCAGACGGGTCAGGAAGATTGGTGGGATTTGTTATATCAAACACCTGTCCGTCCTTTTTATGGACCTTGTATATAACACTGGGGGCGGTTGTTACCAGATCCAGATTAAATTCCCGCTCCAGCCTTTCCTGTACCACTTCCATGTGAAGTAAACCAAGGAAACCGCATCTGAAACCAAATCCAAGGGCAGCACTGGTTTCCGGTTCAAATTGCAGGGCTGCATCATTAAGCTGCAGCTTTTCCAGCGCATCCCGCAAGTCCGAATATTCTGCGCCATCTGCAGGATACATACCGCAGTATACCATGGGCAGAACCTTCTTATAGCCCGGCAGCGGCTGCGCACAAGGTCTCTTGTTGTCTGTTATTGTATCACCTACACGGGTGTCCTTTACATTCTTTAGGCTGGCGGTAAGATAACCTACCATACCGGCGCTAAGCTCGTCCACAGGAATAAACTGTCCCGGACCGAAAATGCCCAGCTCCACCACCTCGGCCACCGTTCCGGTAGCCATCATTCTAATTTCCGTGCCCTTTTTTATGGTTCCCTCTTTTACCCTGCAGAATACAATTACCCCTTTATATGGGTCATATTTTGAATCAAAAATTAGCGCCTGCAGCGGAGCATCCGGATTGCCCTTGGGGGCCGGTATTCTTGTGACTATCTGCTCCAGCACCTGTTCTACATTAATTCCCTGCTTGGCAGATATCTGGGGAGCATCCTGGGCTTCTATACCTATAATATCTTCTATTTCATTTATTACCCTTTCAGGATCGGCACTGGGCAGATCTATCTTATTAATAACCGGCATGATTTCCAGGTTGTGATCCAGCGCCATATATACATTTGCAAGAGTCTGGGCTTCGATACCCTGGGCAGCATCAACAACAAGTATGGCTCCTTCACAGGCAGCCAGACTTCTTGATACCTCATAGTTGAAGTCAACATGACCCGGTGTATCAATCAGATTGAATATATACTCCTCTCCATCACTTGCCTTATAGATTGTACGGACCGCCTGGGCTTTTATAGTTATTCCTCTTTCCCTTTCAATATCCATATTGTCCAGAATCTGATCCTGCATCTCCCTGCTGGTCAGCAGGCCGGTTTTTTCAATTATCCGGTCGGCAAGTGTACTCTTTCCATGATCTATATGCGCAATTATGCAAAAATTTCTTATCTTGCTCTGGTCTATAGGCATCTTGTTCCTCCTGCGTAAGCTATCCGATCTAAATCATATTGTGCCGGTTAATGAACAGGCAGGCCACCCTCCATGCTTACCTTTTTTGACGGCACTTTCTGATAGATTATATCATAAGGCCCGGTAGCTGGCAAGTAATTGCATTTTCTTTTAATAGTTCCGTCAAGGGTATTTTTGCAGATTTACTCGTGAACCTTATTCTCAATCAATTCCTCTCCTGCCTTATCCCCCTTCAGCACAGCATCCAGCACATCGGCAAAGAGTACTATGGCATTCCTTGCCGCTTCCACCGTATTGTTTACGCTTCCCAACTCCACCAGCAGGCTCTTGGGCCTTAAATGCATATTATACCTGTAAGCCTTCAGATAATTTTTACTGAACAAACCGGGATAAATATCGAAGGATTTTAGCTGAAGCTGAAGACTGAAAGCCAGATTATCCTGTAAATACGGATTTTCCAGATTTGTCATCGGTCCGTCATGATCCCTGCATAAACCGTTGAACATCATTATCTGGGCTGTCTGCTTACCGTTTATGTATACCAGCTTTTCCTTACCGCTGTTTCTATGTATATCAATAATTACTTCTATCGACGGATACTCATCCAGCATTTTTTTCAGGCCGATCTCCGCCTGTGAATAGGATTTGTTATAACCCTTCAGCACATCATAGTAGGTCTTGTCATGTATTACGTTATAATTGTATTTTTCTGTTAAAGTTTTGGCCAGCAATGCTCCCATCCCTACCACCGTATCCTCTTCAACACCCGGTCTGCTATCTCTGAAGGCCTCCTGGGAATGGGTATGGAATATTAAAATCTGGGGCGAATCGTTGGTCTGCTTCAGGGTCATATCGGCACTTGCAAGCTTTTCACCGTCAAAAAGGCTGCTGTCAGCTACCGTGGTACCGTCAACCAGATAGAAGTTTCTTATCAGGAAATTCATATCCCTTAGCTGCTCAAGTGTATACTCAACCCTTGCGCCGCTTGCGGCTTCCACCATATGAGCTTCTTCATTTGAATAGACATCCTCGGGAACCGGGCTTATTTCCCCCTTCAGATAGCCGATATTTAGCTGTTCCAATGGCATATTCCCGTCCCAAATAAGTCTTCCTGTAACTTCACTTTTTATAACGGAGCCATTCGTAAGAATATACTCCAGCCCCAACTGCCTGGCAGCAATATCATTAAATCTGATGCGAAAGCCGCTTCCTTTTGTATCGGAATCAGCATTTAGCTCAGCCAATTCAGGCTCATCACTATAGTTGCCGTAATAACTTTTATAATCTGAAGCAAAAGCGCTTACGGCTTCATACTCGTTAGTATTTAAAAATTTGCCAAGGGCCAGCCTGTCATCAAAAATACCATCAAAGAAGGCAGTATGACCGTCTTTTTCTTTGGCAGTATAGCTGATTAGAGAGGAGCCCTTTGCAAATATGCCGCTTCCGATATGAGAAAAAGCCAAGTCCAGCATACCGGCTTGACCAATATTATCCGATAATGAAATAGATACATATTTTAGCAGGAGATAAATTGAAAATATAATAATTCCGGTCAATATCAGCTGATAAAGCTTAAATTTGATTCGAATTCTGAATTTACCCATCTTATCTTCCCCCGTGCTACAGCATTAGCCGTGATTTATACTTGCGTCATTTGTCCGTTTGATGCGGAGCAAAGGAAGCTTTATCTTTAGTGTTATGCAGCTGTCTCAGAAAAAAAGTTTACATCAGGACTTAAAAAGCCATCATTACCTGATCGTAACCTATAGTTAATTATATTCCGGGGGAAGCAAATTATAACAGCCGATTATGTCATTTGGGCGAAGCAGGAATTTAAAGCCTCCGATACTGTATAGCTGATGCGTTTTATGGATTCATCAATATTTTTCGGAGTAACAAACATATTTTCAATCTGATGACCTCTCACTTCACTGATAAATTTGCCTATGTCCTCCTCGCTGAAGCCGGTTTCCTTCATATAGACGCTCATTGTATCGGCAACTATCGTAAAGGCATCCACCACAGTAGGCACCCCGAGCGCGATTACCTTTGTCCCGACAGTTTCCTCATTAATTGCCTTTCGGTTGTTGCCTACTCCCGAGCCGGGATTGATACCGGTATCCGTCAGCTGTATTGTGGTATTCAGGCGATTGACGCTTCTTGAAGCAAGGGCATCTATGACAATAATCAGCTTCGGATTGGTTTCCTTGACAATACCCTTTATGATTTCAACTGTTTCCATTCCTGTCTGAGCCATTACACCTGGAGAAATGGCGCTTATGCAGCCCAGCTTGTTCTTTTCCTTGAATTCCTTGCCATATTCCTTTATTAAATGTCTGGTTATAAACAGATTATCTACCACCATGGGTCCCAGTGCATCGGGTGTTACCTCCCGATTACCAAGGCCTACAATAAGGATTTCCTCCTTTTTAAGGTCTCCCGCCAGCTTTTTAAGGTACTTTGCCACCTCATCAGATACCTTTCTGTGGTAGTCATCATCAGCCTTGTCGATATCGGGTGCTTCTATTGTTATATAAGTGCCTATAGGCTTTTGCATTGCCCTGGCTCCCTTTTCGTCCCTGATGGTAAGGATGGAGATTCTGATATTATTTTTTTTATCGAACTCCTCCTTTAATTCGACACCTCTAATTTCGACATCGTCATCCTGAAAGCTTTCCCTGGCCTCCAGAGCAAGGTCGGTACGGATTCTTTGCAGCATCTTGTTACCTCCTGGTTATTTTTATAAATTGAGATAATAATTAATTACGATTTGTCCAAATATTTATGCTAAAATCTGAATGATACGAAAATGATAAGTAGAATCATGGTTTATTAACAATCTATATTTTCTTCAAAGATATAAAAAATATTTTCTTCAAAGATATAAAAAATATGTATTGACATTAGAATAAGGATAGAATACTATATAATAGTATGTTTCCATTAGATCGTCCGTGTCCGACCTTAATGAAACAAATATGTGCTTATATCAATACCATGAAGGCATCCCACTCTCTCATCAGGTGCTCATGGTGCGAGATAAAATCTTACTAAATATTGGAGGTGTACGGATTGGCTAATATTAAATCTGCCAAGAAAAGAATTAGAGTTATCGAGGCTAAGACCTTAAGAAACAAGATGATTAAGTCCAGAGTTAAGACTGTGATAAAGAAGGTTAATGCAGCTGTTGCAGCAGGCGATAAGGAGCAGGCTAAGGCTTACCTCGTTAAAGCTATTTCTGAATTGGATAAGGCTCGTTCCAAGGGTGTATACCATAAGAACACCGTAGCCAGAAAAGTATCCCGTCTTACAAAGGCCGTTAATAGTATTGCCTAATACCTTTGTATTCGGAGAATCATACGATTAATTTATCCTGATAGTTATTTATTTTGCTAGCAAATTAATCTTATAGAAAAAATTAGAACCGGGAAAGCGCTTTCCCGGTTCTGTTTTTGTAATGTCTTATATTTTTTCTTGTAATATTCTCATTGATACGTTCTCATTTTATCCTGACACTTTTAATATAATAATCCTGACTGCTGCAGATTAATATAGTTTATTATCAGATTAACTGCCTCCATTCTGCTTAACTCCTTCTTTGGATTAAATTTATTCATTGAGTCGGCTTCCATGAGTCCCAGGGCCTTTGCAATTGCCACAGCTCCTATATAATCGGACTTAATGCTCGCTTCATCATCATACCCTGTCTTATATATACCTGAAAGCTTGGATATCTTTTCAAGACCCAGGCGGCTAATAAAGGTCATAGCAGCTTCCTCTCTGCTTATGGTTTTGGCTGCCTGTGAATCCTCATCCTTATTGTAATAGCCATATCCTATATTGGATAATAACTGGTTGAACTCTCCTACTGTTATAGCCTTTTCCGGCTGGAAGCTGTCTCCCTCAAAGCCCAGTCCCATATCGGCCAGCAGAAAGATATTGCGGTATTTTACAGGATCAGTTATATCGCTATATGAATAAGGAAGCTTCTCCTTATAAACCGTACCGTCATAATTCAGCTGCTCTCCGGTATGGGGCGAGATATACATAGGATTAACATCTGGACGATATACCAGCCTGATCTCATAATCCATCCTATAAGCGTCGCTATAAATTATATCCTTGCTTTCATCAAGCTTATTGATAATTTTTATCTCATATTTCAAATCAAAGCCCTTGTTATTCAGGTAATAGTCCATAGCCTGCTCAGGGCTGATGACGCCTTTGGTTGATTCAAACTCAATATAGTCATTCCAGTAATAGCCAAAGTTGTATATCTTGCCGGACACTCCATCCACTGAACCATAGATGTAGTTATAAGGATATTCAACACCTTCATTGGTTCTGTTGTAGCTAAAGCTGTAGCCGCCATATACCGGCTTCTTCAAATCGTTATAGTATAAAACATAATCATCAAAGCTGTTTGAGAGTTTTGAGTTTTTAAATTTCGAATTAATCTCCGACTTCAGGAGCTTTTCAAGAATTTCCCGAGCCTGATCCTTATTGTATTTAATCTCAACGCTTTCCCATTTCTTATCCTTATCATTGAAATAGGTTTTAAGGCTGGCATAGAAGCTGATTAATTTGCCGCTTTTGGCATCTACAGCCGCATGTGCATAAGCCCTGTAGTAATCCTCCTTCTCGTTGGTATAATCAATCTTTCTCGGATCATTCATGCTGATATACCAAACATATGAAGACTTACCGTCAGCCTTATCTATTTTACTCAGGGATGCATTGATTGATTTGAGATTCGGATCAAGATAAAGGCTCTTGTTGGAGGTTACGATTTCTATTGCTTTATCCTTTGAAATCAATTCATGTAATTCCCGAATTTTTGCAATCTCTTTCTCAGTAAGGGTAACAGGTGCTCCAGCCCCATTAACCTCCATTGATGCTTGGTCTTTTGCACCTTCCGTTGCCCTGCTATTATAAATCCATTCGTAGCTTTCATTATATACCTTGCCGCTTTTTGCATCTACAGAAATATAGCTTTGTGAGGGCTGATAGACCAGATATGCCTTTGTCTTGCGGTTGCCGCTCTTATCATATATTCCTATATTATCGGACTTATATACAAGCTCCATCTTCATGTTTTCCTTGATAATTTTTGCAGCCTCTTCCTTTGTAACAGTTGCTGCACCAGAAGGAAGAGTTTTATCATAAAGCCAATTGATAGAGGCAGCAGTTACCTCTCCTGTTATGCTGTTTACACTTACCTTAATGCTGTTGTCAGGAAAGGCTACTCCATTTTCCTTACGCTGATATTTGTATACATAATTTCCGCTATATATGCTCTCATAATCGGATGATACAAATTCATACTTTTTCTTTAGCTCAGGAGCGATTTTAACAATAAAGTCATCCGCCTTGGATTTAAGCTCCGACTTCAGGAATTTTGCAATTCCTGACGGCTTGTCGGTATAGCTATATTTATAATAATAGGTAATACGATAGTTTTTGTCGCAATTTACATTAATTCTGGAATTGCCGTCTGGAGTGGACCAAACAAAACTCCAGGCTTCATCCGAAAACATATAGCCGTCATAAAAATAATAGCTAAATTCCGAATATTCATCAGGAATTTCAATCTTTGACTTAACTGCCAGCAGAGCCTTCTCCATATCCTCCGCTGTCGGCTCCCCTGTACCTCTGGGTATATCCAAGCTAATCGGCATAACTTCAACCGGCATAATATCTGACGCCACATCGTCTGCAACATCAGCAAAACCGACCGCAGGTATTGATGAAGCCAGAATCAGTCCGCTTAAAAGCGTAGCAAGAAACCTTTTCATAAATATCTCCCTTCTCCGTATGATTTTTTTCTATTTCATGGATTAGACGATGCATAAATTGCCAGGGTTTCATAATTTTTAATGCAGTGAGGATTTTTTTCAATAATACCGTCATATGGTATAGGAAATATCATAAAAAGAGTATCGAAATTAACCGATACAAATAGGATTTTTCAATCTTAATAAGCCCTTGTTCTTTTAATTCATTAAGCTTTTTAGTCTCTCAGCAAGACTATCTGCAGCGCCATAATTATTACCATGATTTACAGCACGGCTGGATACCTGAGGATAATTCTTACCTCCCAGGCTATTATCAAGAACATTTTACCACTTATTGTCGAATCAGTAAACCTTATTATAAATTATATTTAAATTTTTTAAATAAAAAGCACCTGCAAATGCAGATGCCATGTTCTAGATTAAATTATTTACAGAGCTATTTACAATTCAAAATGTGTTACTGACTACATTTTGACTACAGCCAATCCCATCTCATGCGACTATTTCAATATAAAAATTGCATTTCTGCGGCAAATTAAAAATCGCTGCAATCCCGAAAAAATCTAGAAAAACAGCGATTTTCAATGACCGGAAACGGCGGGATTCGAACCCGCGTGCCCGTTGGGGCAACCTGATTTCGAGTCAGGCTCGTTATGACCACTTCGATACGTTTCCATGTATTAAAATGTATTACAAGATAACTTAATGCAAAAGAAATATTCACAGACTTCTATGCTTTGCTGAAGGTTATTATAAACAGCTCCACTCCAACTCTTTCATCAATGGCGCCGGTCTTAATCTGCTGCTCAATATCTGTACCGTATTCCAGGGCATCCATCAGGCACCTTATGGTAAAATTCCTGGCCTGGCTGATATACTTGCTTACCGTAAATACCGGTATGCCCACCATCTCGCTGATTGACGAGCTGTAGCCACGGCTGTGCAAATCCTTTACCTGCAGCAGAATGTTAAAATGCCTGATAATCATAAAGAGTATGCCTAAAGGCTTTTCACGGACCGCTATCAGCTCATAATATAATTCAAGGGCCTTTCTTGTCTGCCTGCTTCCTATGGCATCCACCATCGCAAAGATCTTGCCCGTGATCTGAACGGTTATTACCGCGTCAATATCCTCTCTGGTGATGATTTCTTTACCGGCTGCATAGCTGGATATTTTTTCAACCTCATTGACAATATTGTACATGTCTGCTCCTATCTTATCCAGCAGATATGATATATCGGCTTCGGTTATCTTATGATTATGCTGGTTAAACAGAGAGGCAGCAAAGAGCTTCAGATTCTTGTCATCAAGGCCATTCATCTCGGACACATATCCGTTATCCTTGACAAATTTGAATAGCTTGCTGCGCTTGTCAACCTCATCCTCCACAAAAACCATCACTGTCGTATCAGGTATGGAAGATAATAGCTGTAGCAGCTCGCTCTGGCTCTTAAAAAATCCGCTCTTTTCAACTACAACCAGCCGGTAATCGGCAAAAAAGGGCAAGGTTTGAGCGGCTTGGACAAGTTTGCTTTCTTTTATGTCCTTCCCTTCAAAATAGGAATAGTTAATATCAGCGTCATCCTTTATTATAGCTGCCTTGATTTTGTCACGGTATAGCTTCTTAAGGTATTCCTCGCTTCCATACAATAGATAGAAGCGCCTGAACCTGCCGTTTTTAATATCTTCCCTTATAACCTTCATATGCATACTCCTAAAGACGCCGTGCACAATCTATTCTAACCAATTCCTATGTAAATTGCAAGTGATAATTGATTTATATAGAAAATAAT
>JAAZDK010000176.1 GCA_012512855.1 Clostridiales bacterium | reverse complement strand
GAAGCATTCGGTAAATCCATGCTGCTTCCCATCATGGTTGAAACCTATGCGATTCTTGCACTTTTGGTATCCATTCTTGCTATATTTGGTGTATCAGGCTTGAATATTTAGTTTTCAAATGAGCTGCATACAGGCTATATTAGCTTAACATGCCTTAAGCGGCTCACTTTGCAATATATGTGCCGATTTCGCATGTAGGAATCGGCATCATGGAGGATTAATATGACAGGATTAGATAAGATATTAAAAGCGATCGAGGATGAAGCACAGGCTAAAGCCGATGAAATTATAAATGAAGCGAAAAAGACGGCGGATGATATCCTGGCTGCCGCCAAGCAGGAGGGGGAGCAGCAGGCTGCGCTAATTACTCAGAAGCTCTCAAATGAAGTTAACTCCATTATAAGCCGTGCCGAAAGCGCTGCAAATCTTTTGGAACGAAAGGCAATTCTGGAAGCAAAGCAGCAAATAATTAATGAAACCATATCAAAGGCCAGAGCGTCGCTTTCTGAGCTTTCGGATGAGGAATATACCGGAATAATATTAAAGCTTATAATAAGATATGCCCATAATACCCGGGGAGAAATTATTTTCTCCACTGCAGACAAAAAGCGCCTACCGGCAGATTTTGCAGACAGAATAAAGGCTGCCTTGTCGGACAGAGCAGGAGCGGAATTGGTCCTGTCGGAAAGAAGCGCAAATATAAATGGCGGTTTTCTGCTGGTATATGGTGATATTGAAGAGAATTGCTCATTTGACGCTTTGTTTGAAGCGGCAAAAGATGATTTGCAGGATAAAGTGAATTCCTTCCTGTTTAATTAAAATGTCCGAAAGTGGTGATAGATTGAATATAATTTTTTTCACACTTGTCGGCGGAATGGAGGAATATTATGGCTGATAACCAATACCTTTATGCAGTAGCCAGAATACGGTCCAAAGAGCTGGGTCTGCTGAGCAAATCCGATATTGAACAGCTTATGGGCTGCAAAAGTGAAAAGGAATGCATGAGTTTTCTGGCTGATAAAGGCTGGGGCAGAACGGAGCATGAGTCGACCGAACAGATGCTGGCTGCAGAGAGGGAAAAGACCTGGGAATTAATTGGCGAGCTTGTGGAGGATATGTCTGTTTTTAATACCTTCCTGTACAGCAATGATTATCATAACCTTAAGGCGGCCATAAAGCAGATATATACTGATTCCGCCCAGGATGCAATATATATTTCCCATGGTACAATAGAGCCTGCAGTGATAGTGGAGGCCATCAGGGAGAAGGAGTTTGGCAGCTTGCCTGATTATATGAGAGCATGTGCGCAGGAAGCCTATCAGATAATGATGCAGACAGGAGACAGTCAGCTGTGCGATATAATAATTGACCGGGCGGCGTTGGACACTATACTTCAAAAGAGTAAGGAATCAGGCAATGATCTGCTGGCCGCATATGGTGAGCTTAAGGTGGCTGCAGCAAATATCAATATAATAATCCGCAGCATAAAGACCGGCAAGGATAAGGCCTTCATGGAGAGGGCAATTGCCGAGTGTGCCAGTCTGAATAAAGAGGAGCTTATAAATGCGGCCCTGGAAGGAATTGATGCGGTGTATGACTATCTTTCATCAACGAAATATGCAGATGCGGTTGATGCAATAAAGGAATCGCCTTCAGCCTTTGAGCGCTGGTGCGATAATCTCATTATCAGGCATATAAGTCCGCAAAAATATAATCCGTTTACACTTTCACCGCTTGTAGCCTACATTATTGCAAGAGATAATGAGATTAAAACCGTGCGTATAATTCTATCGGGCAAGAGAAATGAAATTCCCGACAGCAAGGTAAGGGAAAGATTGAGGGATATGTATGTATAAGGTTGCGGTAATAGGAGATAGAGACAGTATATACGGCTTTGCAGCTCTGGGACTGGATACTTATTCGGTAGATGGCAGGGAAGAAGCCGCAAGGATTTTAAAAAATTCGGCAGAAGGCAATTATGCTGTGATATATGTAACGGAAAGCTTATTCGCAGATCTGAAGGATCAGATAGAGCGCTATACCACAAGCTATTTGCCTGCCATCATACCTATACCCGGTGTAGCAGGAAATACGGGCATAGGTATGGGCAATGTTAAAAAGAGCGTCGAGCGCGCTGTAGGATCGGATATTATCTTTAACACATAGAAATATGGTCAAATATGATGAAAGGAATTGGATTAATATGAGCAAAGGTACTATTAAAAAGGTTGCCGGTCCGCTTGTTGTTGCAGAGGGTATGCGGGATGCCAATATGTTTGACGTGGTCCGAGTCAGCAAGCATCGCTTAATAGGTGAAATAATCGAGATCCATGGTGATGCGGCTTCCATTCAGGTTTATGAGGAAACCGCGGGTTTGGGACCTGGTGAACCGGTGGAATCTACAGGGGCACCTCTTAGCGTTGAATTGGGACCCGGTCTTATAGGAAATATCTTTGACGGCATTCAGCGTCCCCTGGTGGATATTATGGAAGCAAGCGGGACAAATCTGAAAAGAGGCGTTGAGATACTGGCACTAAGCAGGGATAAGGTATGGCATTTCGTACCTGTCGTGCAGATCGGAGATGAGGTTGAGGCAGGAGATATAATCGGTACTGTTGCTGAAACCGACATTGTTGTGCATAAAATAATGATTCCTTATGGAATTAAAGGTATTGTTAAATCAATCCGTGAAGGGGATTATGCGGTTACAGATACTGTTGCAATCATTGAGAAAACTGACGGCAGCAGCCAGAATATAACAATGATGCAAAAATGGCCTGTTCGTGTCAGCAGACCATATAAGCAGAAGCTTTCTCCGGATAAGCCATTGGTTACCGGACAAAGAGTAATAGATACCCTCTTCCCTATAGCCAAGGGCGGAGTTGCAGCTATCCCCGGCCCATTTGGAAGCGGTAAGACCGTTGTTCAGCATCAGCTGGCTAAGTGGGCTGAAGCGGACATAGTGGTTTATATCGGCTGCGGCGAACGTGGCAATGAGATGACTGACGTTTTGAATGAGTTCCCTGAGCTGAAGGACCCGAAGACCGGCAAATCTTTGATGGAGAGAACCGTTTTGATAGCTAACACCTCCGACATGCCGGTTGCTGCCCGTGAAGCATCAATATATGTTGGTATAACAATAGCCGAATATTTCCGTGATATGGGTTATTCGGTTGCCCTTATGGCTGACTCTACATCCCGTTGGGCAGAGGCCCTGCGTGAAATGTCAGGAAGACTTGAGGAGATGCCGGGTGAAGAAGGTTATCCTGCTTATCTGGCAAGCCGACTGGCCCAGTTCTATGAAAGGGCTGGCCGTGTAATCGGTCTGGGCAAGGATGGCAGGGAGGGAACCCTGTCGGTTATCGGTGCGGTATCCCCTCCGGGTGGTGACATATCCGAGCCGGTTTCACAGGCAACCCTGCGTATTGTAAAGGTGTTCTGGGGGTTGGATTCAAATCTGGCCTACAGGAGACATTTCCCGGCTATTAACTGGCTGACCAGCTATTCCTTATATGATCTGAACAAATGGTTCAACAGTAACGTAAATGAAAAGTGGAGCGAGAACAAGACCAGAATAATGGGTTTGTTAAATGATGAAGCTGCACTTGATGAAATAGTAAAGCTGGTTGGTATGGATGCTCTGAGTGCAAGCGACAGATTAAAGCTGGAGGCTGCCAGATCAATCCGTGAAGACTATCTGCATCAGGATGCCTTCCATGAGATTGATACCTATACCGATTTAAGAAAGCAATATCTCATGATGGAATTGGTACTGAGCTATTATGATTTGGCTCTTGAATACCTGAATAAGGGAGTATCAATTGACAAGCTTGTTAAGCTTCCGGTCAGAGAGAGTATCGGCCGTTTCAAGTATGTCGATAAGGATAGGATCGATACGGTATTTGAGGAAACCATCAAGGAGCTTAATAAAGAGTTGGATAATTTACTTGTGAAGGAGGAAGCCTGATGCCAAAGGAATATAGAACAATTCAAGAGGTGGCTGGTCCTCTTATGCTGGTGCAGGGCGTTGAAAATGTTGCCTATGACGAGCTTGCCGAAATAGAGCTTGTAAACGGTGAAAAACGCCGCTGCAGGGTACTTGAAATAGATGGCGGTAACGCCCTGGTTCAGTTGTTTGAAAGCAGCGCAGGAATAAATCTTGCCAACAGCAAGGTGCGCTTCCTGGGCAGGAGTATGGAGCTTGGTGTATCGGAGGATATGCTAAGCCGTGTATTTGACGGACTGGGAAGACCGATTGACGGTGGCCCGGAGATTCTGCCTGAAAAGCGCTTGGATATAAATGGTTCGCCTATTAATCCGGCAGCCAGAAACTATCCTCAGGAATTCATCCAGACCGGAGTATCCGCAATAGACGGTCTGAATACTCTTGTACGCGGACAGAAGCTTCCTATTTTCTCGGCAAGCGGTCTGCCGCATGCCCAGCTGGCGGCGCAGATTGCCAGACAGGCTAAGGTGCGTGGTACCAGTGAGCCCTTTGCGGTTGTATTTGCAGCAATGGGTATAACTTTTGAGGAGGCAAATTTCTTTATTGAAAGCTTTAGGGAGACAGGAGCTATCGACCGGGCCGTTATGTTTATCAATCTGGCCAATGACCCTGCGATAGAGCGTATTTCAACTCCGCGTATGGCTCTTACAGCAGCCGAATACCTTGCATTTGACAAGGATATGCACGTTCTGGTAATCCTTACTGATATAACAAACTATGCGGATTCCCTTCGTGAGGTTAGCGCTGCTCGTAAGGAGGTTCCGGGTCGCCGCGGTTATCCCGGCTATATGTATACCGACCTGGCTACTTTATATGAAAGAGCGGGCAGAAAGAAGGGCAAGCCGGGCAGTATAACAATGATTCCTATTCTTACAATGCCTGAGGATGACAAGACCCATCCGATTCCCGACCTTACAGGATATATTACTGAGGGACAGATAATCCTGAGTCGTGAGCTTTACCGCAAGAACATTCAGCCTCCGATTGATGTGCTTCCGTCCCTGTCACGTCTTAAG
>JAAZDK010000175.1 GCA_012512855.1 Clostridiales bacterium | reverse complement strand
GGTCATAGGCGAAGGCTGCTTTGATTGTGCTATTGTGCTGGGTGGAGATGGTACAATCATACAGACGGCATATGACCTGATGACCCATGACATTCCGATACTTGGTGTGAATCTGGGCACCCTCGGTTTCCTGGCGGAGATTGAGCAGCAAAATGTATATGAAGCCCTGGATCGTTTGTTTAAGGATGATTACCAGATAGAAAAACGCATAATGCTCGAAGGGGAGATTGTCCGCAGTCATAAAAATCAGACGGATAAAATAAACGTATTTTCAGCCCTTAATGATGCTGTAATTACCAGAAAGGGCTTTTCAAGAATAATTAGCTTGCATATTTATGTAAATGATATTCTTGTTGATAAGTTCAAGGGAGATGGAGTAATTATCTCCACTCCGACAGGTTCAACCGCCTATAATCTCTCGGCGGGCGGGCCTATAGTAACACAGGGTGCGGCAGTTATGGTAATTACACCGATATGTCCGCATTCTTTGAGTCCGCGAAGTGTCGTGGTTTCTGCTGAGGACACCATCAGGATTGTTATCGGCAGGAGTAAGAAGACACAGGAAGCGGAGGCAAGTGTAAGCTTTGATGGCAAAAGTGAAATTGACCTCGGGACCGATGATGCTGTGATAATTAAAAAATCAAAGCACAGCACCAGACTGGTAAAGCTAAATCATTCCGGAATATATGAGGTTCTGCGGTCTAAATTAGAAAGCTGTGGGGATTAATTTTCGTAAAGGAAGGTACTGAGTGAAGGATGAAGATCAGCAGGCAAAGTAAAATAATCGAACTTATTAATAAGTACGATATTGAAACACAGGAAGAACTTGCAGAGCTGTTAATGAAGGCTGGTTTTAATGTAACACAGGCTACCGTATCGAGAGATATAAGGGAGCTTAAGCTGACCAAGGTGGCAGTGGATGGAGGAAAGCAGAAATACATTCTCCTCCAGAAGACAGAGCCTGACATCAGTGAGAAGTATATCCGTGTTCTGAAGGAAGGCTTTGTGTCAATGGACATGGCCCAGAACATACTGGTTATTAAAACAATATCAGGTATGGCCATGGCTGTTGCTGCTGCGCTGGATGCGCTCCAGATCAGTAGCATAGTTGGCTGTATAGCAGGTGATGATACCATCATGTGCGCAATCCGTACAGTGGAGGATGCGGCCGCTGTTATGGAAAAGCTGAGTAAGCTCATCAATGCCGATTAACTTTTGTTATCGGCATACATAGAGACGCATCGTGAGTAAAGTAAAATCTAGAGTAATCTTAATGAGTAAACTTCGATGGAGAAATCCTTATCGTATATGAAATTCCTCCGGGTTTCATATACGATAGGCAAGTATTTGCTTTGCTTGGTTGTTTGCTCGTTTTGCTTTTAATGGAGGTAAATATGGCTGGACATTCTAAATTTGCAAATATTAAGCATAAGAAAGAGAAGAATGATGCAATTAAGGGTAAGATTTTTACCAAGCTTGGCCGTGAGATAGCCGTGGCGGTTAAGGAGGGCGGACCTGATCCGAATGCCAACAGCCGCCTTAAGGACGTTATTGCCAAGGCTAAGGCCAACAACATGCCCAACGATACTATAGAAAGAAGCATAAAGAAGGCAGCAGGGGACATAGGTGCAGTTAATTATGAAAAGGTTGTATACGAAGGCTACGGCCCGAATGGTACTGCAATCATTGTTGAGGCCTTAACCGACAACAAGAACAGAACAGCAGGAAATGTCCGCAATGCATTCACCAAGGGCAACGGCTCATTGGGTTCTCCGGGCTGTGTTTCCTTTATGTTTGATGAGAAGGGCCAGATAATCATTGATAAGGAAGAGTGCGACATGAATTCCGACGACCTTATGATGCTTGCTCTGGATGCCGGCGCCGAGGATTTTAAAGAGGAAGAGGACAGCTTCGAGATAGTCACCGCTCCCGATGATTTCTCCCAGGTAAGGGAAGCTCTTGAAAAGGCCAAAATTCCTATGGTACAGGCTGAAGTTACAATGATTCCACAAAACTGGGTTACACTCACAGACGAGCAGGATATAAAGAACATGAACAAAATCCTTGACCTGCTGGAAGAGGATGATGATGTACAGGAAGTGTACCATAACTGGGATGAGTAAGTCGTAAGGCTAACAGGCTTAAAATAAGGCTTTTTGCAATATAAGATGATAAAAAAGTTCACCAGTTATGATATACTGGAGAGTTTAATAAAAAATGAAGGGTACTTCTAATCCTGCATTTATCACAACTGAACGGGAGTGGTAAATGGAGGATTTTTTTAATGAAGATATTTTGAAAGATTTTTATTTGATTGCGCAATTGACCTCCTCAACATTTATCACAGGAATGTATGAGGAGATTTTTATTATAATTCTCCGTTGATTCAGTCAAGGATTATGTTAGAATGGAATTAACTAATTTCTAGTTTTCTAAACTTTTTATTGAGGAGAGAGTTACAAATGTGTCTTGTGTGTGAAAGAATAAAAATGATAAAAGAGGGAACTAGGAATTCATTTTGGGCATGTAATTCCGATACATTATTTTGAATGGGAGACTTAATAACAGCTTTTACATGAAAAATAAATGGAGGTACAATATGATAGGGGTTCCCAAACATAAAGTCCTTCTGGTAGAACATGATGAAAAATGGGAAGAGGAGTTTGAGCAAGTGAAAGAGACCCTTGCAAAAATTCATGGTGAAAATGTTGTTGATATTCAACATGTAGGTAGTACCGCGATAAAAGGCATTATGGCTAAACCCATGCTGGATATTGCGATCGTCTTAAAATCTATAACAGATTCCTTTTTCAAAATAATGAAGGATAATGAATATAAGTATTACGGAGAAGTAGTGACCGGAAAGCATCTTTTTGTATTAAGAGGGGAAGGAGGGGTTTCTCTACAACATGTACATTGTTATGAAGAAAAAAATCTGGAGCATTTCTATGACCAGATAAAGTTTAGAGATTTTTTACGTTCACATTCAGAATATGCAAAAGAATATGAAAGATTAAAGCTAGAGCTTTACGAGATATATTACAACGATAGACAAAAATATACAGAAGGTAAACAGGCTTTTTTTGATAAAATAAAACGGCTCGCAGATGAATGTTGAATGGAAGGATTCCTTTAGATAAAATTTTATGCACCCACAGCGGAAATTGCGAATGATACGGAAGATGCAGATGATATGGATGAAGCTTCAGGCTATCCAACCTCAAATATAAATATTATTAAATAAGCAAAAGCAATTACTTCAAAGATAAAAATGCCTCTTAGGAGGTATTTTTTGATGCCATTACCTCCGGCAGAGTATATAAAAAATCAAGACCAATTGATGAGGCAATAGATATTATAAGAAATGAAGGCTCAAAATACCCTCAGGATATATTGAAGGTTTTTACATCAATGATTGAGCCGTAGACTGAGAGACGAAATTTAATTGTGATAATAAAACCCCCCTAAATATCCTAATCATCAGGAATTTTAGGGGGTTACATTTCAATAAAACCGGATCTTATTCTGCCTTAACTTCGTTCCATTTTTCAATATAGAGGGACTCAATTTCTTCTCCGAGATATTTAAAGGTTTCGCAGCGATCCAGAACACTCTGTTCAGGGAAAGCGATGGGACTGTTCTTGATATCCTCATCCTCAATCATCTCTCTGGCTGCCTTATTAGGAGTGGAGTAAGTAATATATTCAAAGTTCTTCAAGGCGATTTCAGGCTTGCACATAAAGTTGATGAAGGCTTCTGCGTTTTTCTTATTACGGCAGTTTTTCGGGATTACCCATCCATCAATCCATACATTGGAGCCTTCCTTGGGTACCACATATTCAAGATCAGGATTCTCTCTTTGGGTATAGATTGCTTCACCGGAATAGATTACACCGATAGCAGCCTCACCGCCAATCATCTTATCACGAACCTGATCCACTACATATGCCTGAACCAGAGGATATTGCTTTTGAAGTAAAGCCTTTGCTTCTTCCAGCTCGGCTTCGTTGGTGGAGTTTAAGCTGTATCCCAGATAGGTAAGGGCAATACCGAAGGCGTCACGGACACTGTCCATCATGAGGATTTCTCCGGAGTATTTTTCATCGAAGATGGCTGCCCAGCTGTCTATGGGCTCATCTACCATTGTTTTATTATATAAAATACCAACAGTACCCCAGCAGTAAGGCACACTGTACCTGTTACCCGGGTCAAAGGATTGGGCGCTGTTTAAATAAGAGGGATCGATATATTTAATATTGGGAACATTACTAAAGTCAATTTCGGTGAGTAAACCCTCATCAATCATTTTTTGTATCATATAATCGGAAGGGCATAAAACATCATATTGCACAGCTCCGGTTTTAACCTTCGGATACATATCTTCGTTTGTTTCAAACTCTTCATATACCACTTTAATACCGGTTTCTTTTTCAAACAAATCAAGAACCTCGGGATCAATGTATTCACCCCAGTTGTAGACATATACCTTTTCACCGCTGTCGCTTTTGCTGCAGCCGGTAAATAATCCAATGGAAATTAATATCACAGATAAGAATATTGCTACTTTTCTCATTTCTTTAATTCTCCTTACGTTTTATGATATTTAGCTCATTATATACGGGTAGCAGGTACCTTCTTCTCGGCACTCTTGCGATTAACGAAAATTAACAGTAATAATACTGTGATAAACATCAGGGTGGAAAGGGCATAAATTTCAGGCTTTATACCTTTTCTTACCTCAGTATATATCTTGGTAGAAAGTGTATTGATATCCGGTCCCTTTGTAAAATGGGTGATTACGAAATCATCCAGTGACATGGTAAAGGCCAAAAAGAAGCCTGACAGGATACCCGGAAAAATATCCGGCAGTATTACCTTAAAAAATGCGTAAAGCTTTGATGCACCCAGATCCAATGCCGCTTCAAAGGTGTTAGGGTTTAGCTGCTTTAGCTTTGGCATAACACTTAAGATTACATAGGGTATGTTAAAGGTTATGTGGGATAGTAAAACACTGGTGAATCCCAGAGTAAAATTAAGTGCCACAAATAACAGCATAAGTGAAATACCGGTTACAATGTCCGCATTCAGCATTGGTATATTGGTAATGCCTATCATAATCAGCCTGGGGGTTTTTTTCATGCTATTGATTGCAAGAGAAGCGGCTGTTCCGATTATCGTTGCTATGAGGGCAGATAATAAGGCGATAATTAATGTAGTGTATAACGCATTCATGATATCCTGGTTCTTAAATAGCTCGCGATACCAGTGAAGCGTAAAGCCGCCCCATTTTGCTCTGGATTTAGACCGGTTAAAGGACAGGGCAATCAGGATCAATATGGGAGCGTATAGAAATAATATGATTAGATATACATAACATC
>JAAZDK010000174.1 GCA_012512855.1 Clostridiales bacterium | reverse complement strand
TTCCCGGCAAACCTTCCGTTACCGCGCCTGCAACAGCCTTGAAGGCTCCTAGTCCAGGTGCCACAATTATTGAAAATATTATTGCATATGTTATTCTGCCGCAAATCATCGAAATCAGGAGTGAGGGATATAGCGGCAGTTTTATCTTCCTGTACATCAGACCGCTGACCAAACCATAGGTCAGAAGCTCTCCTGCCATAATTGGCATCATCGGGAACAAGGCTGGCATTCCTGTTAATACCGAAGATATAATTGGAGTGATTAGACCTCCGATTGCGCCATACTGAGGACCACATAAAAAACCCATTAAGAATACCGGCAAATGCATCGGCAGAAGTACCTTACCCGGAATACCAAAAGCATGCCCTGTAAAGTAGGGAATTATTACTCCAAGGGCAATCAACATGGCAGTAAGAATAATCTGATATGCTTTACTTCTTCTCATATAAAACCTCTCTTCCATTCATATATAGCAACCGACCTGCAGTAAATTACCAGACAGGTCTAACTGCCATCAAAGCTGCAAATACTTCAAAATTTGCAATATTCTATAATCCGTCATGCTCATAATAACATTTAACAGCCTCTTTGTCAGCCCATTTTTACGATTTTTCACAGATTTCGAAAACCGTAACCCTTCTTCAATATATTACGCCATAATATGTAATGCCACGGAGTTTATACAAACAAGCTTCCAATCTGATAAAATACAAAGGCTACAAGCCAGGCTATAAAGCATTGCATTATAACAACAGCAAATGTCTTAACACCTGAATTCAGTTCCCTCCTGATGGTAGCCACTGCCGCCATGCAGGGGGTATAAAGCAGGGTAAATAAAAGAAAGCTGAATGCCGCCAATGGAGTAAACATCTGAGAAAGTCCCTCTCCCATCTGGCCGGCATTGATATCCAAAAGTACACTCAGGGTACTTACAACCGCTTCCTTGGCTGAAAAGCCGCATATCAGGGCTGTTGCCGCCCTCCAGTCACCAAAGCCCAAGGGAGTGAAAATCGGTGCCAGCAGTCGGCCTATATGAGCCAGGATGCTGTCGGCACTGTCGCTGACCTCATTCAGCCTGATATCAAATTTCTGCAGGAACCAGATAACAATTGTTGCTAGAAATATAATTGTAAATGCTCTTTCTATGAAATCCTTGGCCTTCTCCCACATCAGCAGAAGAACGCTTCTGGGGGATGGCATACGGTAATTGGGCAGCTCCATAACAAATGGGATTGGCTTGCCCTGGAAAATAGTATGCTTCATAACTAAAGCAAAGCCTATTCCCAGCACTATTCCTATCAAATACAGACCAATCATAACCATTGCCCGGTGTTCGGGAAAAAATGCAGCCGAAAACACGGCGTATATCGGAATTTTGGCTGAACAGCTCATATAGGGAACCAGTAAAATGGTCAGCTTGCGATCCCTTTCCGAGGTCAGGGTCCTGGTTGACATAAACGCCGGAACACTGCATCCGAAGCCAATCAGCATTGGCACAAAGCTTTTGCCCGACAGGCCTATTTTACGCAGCAGCTTATCCATAACAAAGGCCACTCTGGCCATATAGCCTGTATCCTCCAGTATGGACAGGAAAAAAAAGAGGGTAACGATTATCGGAAGAAATGACAGCACATTTCCTACACCTGTTAAAACACCATCAATAACAAGGCTATGTACTACAGGATTTATCCCATAGTTATCCAGCGCCTTGTCCGCAAGTCCAATCATTATCTCTATACCCTCCGACAGCCTGTCACTTAAAAAGCCGCCGATTACATTAAAGGTAAGCCAAAAAATAAGAAACATTACAGACAAAAAAATTGGAAGCGCCAGATATTTGTTTGTCAGGACATTGTCTATTTTTATACTGCGAAGCCGCTCTTTACTTTCCCTGCCCTTGACTACAGTCTCTGCACATACTGCTTCTATAAAGCTGTATCTCATATTGGCCAGGGCCGCATTCCGATCCAGGCCCTCCTCATTTTCCATCTCAATAACACTATGCTCTATCATCTCCAGCTCATTTTTATTAAGCCGGAGCTTTTCTGCATAATAGGCATCGCCTTCAATCAGCTTTATGGCTGCAAATCTTGCAGAAATACCGCAAGCATCCGCATGATCCGCTATCAGATGGGTAACCGCATGTATGCATCTGTGAACCGGGCCGTAAGCGCAAAAATCCGTTACCTTTGGTTTAATTTTATTTTTTGCTACATGAATAATCTGATCCACCAGCTCGGAAATACCTTCATTCTTGGCAGCACTGATAGGTACAACAGGTACGCCCAGTCTTTCGGACATTTTCTTAATATTTATTGTACCTCCGTTGCCTCTTACCTCATCCATCATATTCAAAACCACAACTGTAGGGATACGAAGCTCAAGAAGCTGGAGGGTCAGGTACAAATTACGCTCGATATTGGTGGCATCCAATATATTTATAATTCCATCGGGCTTCTCATTGAGAATAAAATCCCTGGTTATAATTTCTTCATTGGAATAAGGCCTGATTGAATAAATTCCGGGAAGGTCAACAACGCTGCAATCCTTGGTGCCTTTTATAACACCAACCTTCTGCTCAACCGTTACTCCCGGAAAATTTCCCACCCTCTGGTTTGCTCCGGTAAGGCAGTTAAATAATGTTGTCTTGCCGCAATTTTGATTACCTACTAATGCAAATATCATACCGTATCCTCCATATTTTCGTAAGCCTACATGGGTATGCAGATTTCGTTTACATTCTTACCCGCTATTCATCTATACATTTAACCTCTATATTTTTCGCATCCTCAATACGGAGCGTAAGCTCATAGCCTCTGATATCTATTTCTATAGGATCTCCCAGGGGAGCTATCTTGCGGACACTAACCCTGGTCTTTGGAATTAAGCCCATATCCAAAAGCCTCAGACGCAGGGCTCCCTCGCCGCCAACCTTCGTTATAATCGCTTTTTTCCCTATAGGCAGCTTATTTAAAGTCATACGACCACCTCATTATTATGTATATTCTTGTCTGATACCCCATATCACAGAAGACGGTTATGCAATTGGGTGACTAATTTTTGTCCGAAATGAAAAAATTTGGTTAGCCTCTACTAACTCGTTTCCATTCTATAAGTTAGTATAAGCTAACCCTTTTGTCAAGATTATTTCGTTAAATTTACTACAAGCTTCAACATATTATTCTCTCACTCACCAATATCTACAATATATGTCCGGCATATATTCCACTCTATTACATGCCTATTATATATTTATAACATGAATAGATACAGGATTATAAAAGATAATAAGTACAAGATGGTTAAAATATAGTATACCGCAGCTTTAAATGTGAGGATGAAAGCTATGTTCACTCCGAAAAGGATTTTATTTGAAAAAAATGCTATTGATTATAGCATAGGGAAACATATTTATGAGTACTTTTCAGGCAATAGGAATATCGAAATTATAAATCTGTCCGGAAACAGAATAATGGATAATATTCCAGGCAATACCGCCGCTCAAACATACAAAGAAGGAAAAAGCACTCTGGTGGTGGGTATAAAGAAAGGATTGAAGTTTCAGTCCTGCAAACCCTCTGCCCATTATCAGCTGCCGCTTTTATCAGGCTGCATAGGATTATGCCAATATTGTTACCTTAATACAAATCTCGGGGACAGGCCATATATGAGAGTAAATGTTAATATTGATGATATCTTCGGACAAGTTGATAAGTATATTAAAGAAAGACTACCTGCTGTCACAATATTTGAGGGCTCGGCAACCTCTGATCCTGTTCCTGTAGAGCCCTATTCCAACCATTTAAAGTATTCTGTTGAATATTTCAGCAATACAGCAAACGGAAGATTTCGTTTTGTCACCAAATTCACTGATATTGATACACTTCTTAATATTGACCATAAAAACCATACAGAGATTCGCTTTACACTTAATACAGATAAGGTTATTAATGATTTTGAAAAACGTACTCCATCCCTTAAGAAACGAATAGAGGCTTCAATTAAGCTAATACAGTCAGGCTATCCAACGGGATTTCTGATTGCTCCTGTTTTTATATATGATAATTGGAAAGAGGATTATCATAATTTATTGTTAATGCTTGAGGAAAAGCTTCCGGACAAAATAAGTCATCCTATCAGCTTTGAGATAATATCACATCGCTATACCGGCCGGGCCAAGGGTATTATTAATGAAATATTTCCTGATAACAGCCTGCCGATGAATGATGAGGAACGTCTCTTCAAATACGGCCAGTTCGGTTATGGTAAATTTGTATATCCAAAGAATATTCTCGCTGAGATAAGTTCTTTTTTTCAGAAGGAGTTAGCAGAAATTTTTAAAAACAGAAATATTGATATTAAATATATTATATAAGTTATAGCATTCTTATCTGACCTCAAACTTCGACCTTTTCAGCAAGGCATTTTATGCGGCCTTGCTTTTTTAATTCATTCAGGCTTAACAGTCATTATATGGCATATTAATTCCAGTTATTTAATAATGAAGCATCCTTTACATTCATTTATAATTAATTACGCAGCAGTAATATTATGTGTACATATTACAAGCATTCCCATGTGCCCATTACTGTTGCGATAAAAGCTTAAAGGAGGAAACACGCAATGAAGAAATTGAGTAAGATTGTTTCAGTAATACTGCTTTGCAGTATATTCATCTACTCAAGCAACATTTTTACAAAGGATATCATTGAAGCGCAGGCTGCTTCTAACATAAGGTTAAGCGATAGTTCACTGGTACTGGAGCTCGGCCATTACAAGACCCTCAAGGTCAGCGGTACATCAAGCAAGGTCACCTGGTCAACCAGCAATAGCTGGATTGCTGATGTAACTAGTGGCGGTAAGGTTACCGCCAAGGCAGCCGGTACTGCCACCATTACTGCAAAGGTTAATGGAAAGAAGCTGACTTGCAAGGTTACTGTTTTAAGGCAGAAAAATAAAAATTTAACCCTGAAGCCGAAAGACAGCTTTAATCTGAAGATTGAGGGCACAAGCAGCAAGATTAGCTGGAATTCCAGCAATCCTTCTGTAGCTAAGGTAGATGCAAACGGTAAGGTAACAGCAGTAGCTGTTGGCACGGCAACTATTAATGCTACAGTAAGCGGTAAAACAATCAGCAGCCAGGTTAATGTTGTTGATATCAACAGCAAGAGCATTCTCATGGAGGTAGGAGGCTTCTCCGGCTATACCTATTATCTTAAGGTAAACAATGCTCCTGGCAAAATCACCTGGACCTCCAGCAATCCTTCAGTCGCAACCGTTGCAAGCGATGGTACGGTTTCTGCAAAGGGATATGGCCAGGCAACTATTACAGCTACTGTTGACGGTGTAAAGCTCACCAGCAAGGTAAAAGTATTGGCGGAGAATATAAGAGAATTCACTCTTAAGATGGGTGAAACCGAAAAGCTTGAGATATATGGAACAAGCAGTCCGGTTACATGGCATTCCAACAAAAAGAGCGTAGCTCTGGTATCCGAGGATGGGGTTGTCAGCACAGTGAAGCCTGGCTCCGCACTTATCATGGCTTATGTTGACGGACGTACTCTTCTGTCAAGAGTAACTGTAATTAAATAAACGAGTAACTATAATTTACTTAGCATAAGAAATGAACCAGAAGAAAAACCGGTATAGACATACAGTTGATTTCTGACTTAGCAGGATTTCCGTTAAAGTATCCGGCTTATCAGGTCAATGTATACGACTATGCCGGTTTTCTGTATTAAGGCTTTTTCAGCATGTATATACAGCTTAATAATGCCAGTTACATCTATCAGGGCTGCATCGAATATATGCAAATGTAAATCTATAAGCTGATTTACTCAATACTATATGCTGATTTTGCACCACATTTTATCATACATCATGGTCAATCATTCGTCCAAAATAATACTATAATTTACATGTTAGTATAATATATCTATATACTGCTCCTGTATAAAACATAGTCCTGCAATTCCCTCCTAAAGCCTGCCTTTATCAGCAAATCGGCTGCCGTTTCAGGATATTGCTTTATGGTTATGCGGTTAAAAGCAGGATAGATCCTCTTTCTATTAAAGTCCGATACCAATAAAGTCAAGGCTTCAGCCAGCTTATCATCCTCAAAAACCCTCAGTACCTTCCCCTGACGCTCCAGAACAGCAACGGGTCTACCAGAATATAAGGCTACAACAGTCTGCAACACATTTAAAAAGCTTCTGTCTGGAATATGCTTTAATTTGGGCAAGTGCTCTGCCGCAATCCATAGTCCCGGCTCGATATAAGCAGCCTGCTCCTTCTGCGCCAGAAGCTCCAGCCATTCTACCGGAACCTCAAGCTCACCGGCAATCAGGTCACCCTCAATCATAAGTAGGGAATGCAGTTGCTTTTCATCCTCCGGCAAGCGTTTACGCTGTGAAACACCAGCCAGCTGTTCGGCGGCCGGAGGCAGCTTTTGCACCTGCTTTAAGGCTTCTTCTGCTGCAATATTTATTCCCACCGGAGTAGGTGAATAATCGTACATCATAGTTGCTTCCGTCTGGTTTCTTAGGGCAGTGACATAGGTGAAGGGGCATCTGTATATATTTCCCTGATCTGAATTGTCCCTTCTCTGATTCCCTTCAGGACATATTCCACTCCCTGCAGATCCCAGATATCCTCCATACATTCCCGCCTGGTTTCACGAATCAAAGGGTGATTTTTATAATTTATTATGCTGTCCAGTGTCTGCGCACTTCTAAGACGCTGCAGCCATAAGGGCTGCCTGCCGGATTTTTTTGCTCCCATCATTAAGGCACGACCAAGATTATATCTGAAGGTCATGTTAAATACCGGTGTAGCCGGCAGCACCGCCTCAAGAACAGCTCTTGCAGAGGCCGGATCTATACTTTGAATCAAGCCCTCAGGTATCTCATAGTCACCATAGGGGAAAAGCAAAAATCCGTCGTCATCATCAAAGCATGTTATATTGGTCTTTACATGCTTTTTTGCCGCTTCTCTTGCCAATATTGCCAGGGGAGCATTCACCCTGCGGCCGAACACCGAATGCACCATCAACTGATGATTACTGCTTTCATCACTAAAATGCTCAACTATTATGGTCCGATCATCAGGCAAAAGCTGTGTAGCCTCAATCTGGTGGCTGATAAAGTCAGCCGCGTCATGTGCAGCCCTGTCATCCAGGCCAAGTTTACCAAGCTCGGCAAGCAGGCTCCCATCATAATAGGCCCTCCCCAGCTTCCCAAGCAGCTTACCGAAAGCAATTCCCGTCTGCAGCCTTCGTCCGATAATCTCAGCCTTATAAAATGGTGCCTGGGCGCCGTAGGAATTCGACGGGCTGACAACAACTGTATCCTTACCTATATAAGTTATTTGCCAGGCAAAGGTACCAAGAAGGAATTTATCACCTACTCTGGCTTCAAATACAAATTCCTCATCGAGCTCTCCCAGCTTAACACCGTTTTCAGTTTTAACAGTAAAAAGGCCCTTATCGGGGATCGTGCCGGCAGCTGATATTGCCAGCATCCGGCTGTAGGCATCCCCTTCCACCCACTCATGTATACGGTCATATAAAAGCCGCGGCCGGGCAGGGACATTTCGCTCATGCTCATAATCACCCGCCAGCATGGCAAGTATATCCTTTACATCCTCCTTTGTTACATCTGCAAAAGGATATGCCCTCGGAAGGATTTCCATTACATCATCTATTCTGTATCCGCCGTCACAGGCCATGGAGACCAGATGCTGAGCCAATACATCAAGGCACTGTCTGGGAGGATGTATATTCTCAATTTCACCCCTGCGGACAATTTCAGCAGTCAGGCCGCAATATATGCCTTCTGATGTAAACCGGGGAAATATATGCATTATGCTGGTACGTCCCGGGTATGGCCTGCCCTTCCCAACCTTTGCAGGGTACTGGCAATGGAGCGGGGACAGCCTATCTGAAATACCATATCAATCTCACCCACATCAATCCCCAGCTCCATGGATGAGGTGGCCACCAAAAGCCTCAGTTCACCATTACGCAATGCCAGCTCCACTTTAAGCCGCTGCTCCTTTGACAGGCTACCGTGATGGGTTCTGGCAAAGCCATCCCCAGCTATTTGGTTCACAAAATAAGCCAGCTTCTCAGCATATGCCCGTCCGTCAACAAATGCAATTACACTTCTGCAGTTCTGACACAGATCAAAGATTTTTTGCGCCAGCTCATACCAAACATGATTCTTTTGTACAAAAAAAGCATCCGGCCTAGGACTTGTAATCTCAAGCCTTATCTCTTTGTGCATTTTGGGCGCCACTATTGTGACCGGATCCGGTGACAGATACTCTGCAGCCTTATCAAGCGGCCGTATCGTAGCCGATAAGCCAATTCTTTGCAATGGCCTTTCGCACAGCCTGTCCAGCCTTGCTATGGAAAGCATCAGATGGGCGCCACGCTTGGAATCAATCAGAGCATGTAACTCGTCTATTATAATTGCTTTAGCCGTGCTGAGCATCTTCTTTCCGGATTTGCTTGTAAGCAAAAGATAAAGGGACTCAGGCGTTGTTATCAGTATATGAGGGGGTTTTTTAAGCATGCTTCTGCGTTCATTTTGTGAGGTATCACCCGTCCTGACGTCTATATTAAGCTTAAGCAGAGAGCCCTTTGAATGACCCTCTGCATTTCTTTCCTCCTCCAGTATACCCAAAAGCGGCCGCCTTAGGTTCTCACGGATATCACCGGCCAAAGATTTTAACGGACTGACATAAATTAGCTGCAGCTCATTTTTTAAACTACCTGCCCTAAGCTCAGATAAAAATTTATCAATAAAGACCAAAAAAGCCGATAAGGTCTTGCCTGTTCCAGTAGGCGCCGATACAAGAGTATGCCTGCCTGCTGCTATAGCAGGCCATGCCTCTTCCTGTACCGGTGTTGGCTTCCCCAGTGTTTTTTCAAACCAGCTTGCTGTTAGCTTATCAAAAAGCTCAAGAGAATTTTCCGGCATATGATATCCTTCCCTCAGTCTAAATATAGCTATCTTCCTGTAGGATATTTTTCAAATACCTCCAGCAGAGTTTCATATATAACCCTTGCCGCCTTATCCTGAAATTCCTCATTGGTTAACAGGGCATGCTCATCTTTGTTTGACATGAATCCAAGTTCTATCAAAACAGCAGGAACCGTATTTTTCGCTGTTACTACAAGATTTCCCTCTTTAACACCTCTGTTTTTGGTTCCCAGATTTGTACATATACTTGTATTAAGTATCTCCGCCAGCTTTTTGCTGGATAAGCCTGCGCTGTTGGGGCTGTTATTTTTTTCTGAGTAGAATACCTCCGAACCTCTTACACTCTCTGCGCCTTTTACTACCGCATTCATATGCAGGCTCACAAAGAGATCAGCTCCAACCTTTTTGGCAAAGGCCGCCCTGTCGTTCAGGGAAATATCAACATCCGTATATCTGGTATAATAAACCTTAAGCTTTGATGTATCACTGTTAAAATATTTCTTACCAACAGTATACAAAATTTTCAGATTTATATCCTTTTCCTTTGAACCAAAATATTTTGCGCCGTCTGCAGAACCGCCATGTCCCGGATCCAGAACAACGATATTTTTATAAATCTGTCGTGGATCGCCAACGTCAACACAGATGGTTTCGTTATCGCTTACAATCCTGTATCCCTGAAGCTTGCTTGTATATACCCTGATTTCAGTTTCACCATCTTTATTAAGCGATACCACAATGTTTTTAATATTAGCTGATGTATATTTTATTTTATTATTATTATAAAAGCTTACATAATCCCCCTTCAGCCTGATTACAAAATATCCCTCATGATAAAAGTCCTCATCTGAAATCATGGATTTCTTAAGATTAGCCGGTCTGGGAATAATAATTTCATAGCTGCTCTTGTCGGCAATAACTGTGTCAAAATCAGGCCCGTCATCAGCATCATCTGTCCAATTGCCTGTTTGATTACCCGATTGATTTCCTGACTGATCGCCCGATTGATTTCCGGAAGAATTATCAGGCTGATTGCCGGAATTATTCTGCTTCTTTAAGGACAGGGTAAATACATTGTCATTTTCAGCTATGTAATATTCATAATCCGGTTCCGCTACAAGTATAATTAGCGTGGCATTATCACTTGTGGTTGCAACTAGATGTCTGATAAATCTGGCACCGACAAGCTCATAACTGACATCACCCAAGCCATTAACCACACCGGGAAGCTTAATATGAATCTGGCCTATGTAGTCTGTTATCTCCGTCTGAAACGGTGATAATCCGTAAATTGAAATATAATCGCCATACTCATCCAGGCCAAGTACAGTCTTTGTTACAGTATTTTTATAAACAGTAACATACAGTATCTGCCTGTCGTCAGTAAGCCTTATATCATATTGATAATCCTCTGCTATTACACTTAGCTGAATTATTGCTTCATTATTAGCCGGATTATTGTACATGGTTATATAAATAACCGTACTGCTCAGGCTATCATTCAACTGATATACCTGATTAACACAGCCAAAGTTCTTGACTGATATGCTGATTAAGCCTGCATTGCTGCCGGAAGTAATATCGGCAAAGGGCATGCTGGAAACAAACATAAAGGTTTCGGAGTTGTTAGTTCTATTAATGTAATCATTTGAGGCATAATACACCTGGCCAACAACTCCATTATATACCACGTTTCCTGTAAGCTCATGCACTCCGCTGCAGATGCCATAGGCTAAAGCATCTGCCTGCCACTGAGCGAGTACCGTTCCCGGCTCGGCAAACACACTATCGTCACCCAATTCCGGAGCCTGATTGCCTCCAGAATTGCTGTCATTTGTGCTGTTTCCTGTATTATTTCCTGTATTTGCTCCTGAGCCTGATGAATTATTAGAAGGACTATTTGACGAATTTCCGTCTGGAGAGGAATTTGATGAGCCTGCTTTTTTACTGCTAATCCTTGATGTTTGCGCCGCCTTATCCCATACATAATCATAGCCCAGACTTGTAGCCGTATTCCTTCCCGGCACCATTACATAAGATGTGTCTGTCTCATGGTTTGTAACCAAGATAGGAGCATTGTCAAGCTCAATCTTTTTATCGTTCAGATAAGCGAATTTGCTGCCGATGGTCATTACAAGAACCTTGTCATCCTTTTTCAGGGTAATTTTTTTATTGCTTTTGTTATATGAATAGGTTGCTCCGATTGCTGAATCAGCAAAGACCCTTTTTGCCCGCAGCATCGCAATATTATTCACAATTATGCCCGGCATCTTGCCCAGATCCAGATCTGCTCCGTCAATGGTTACCTTGGTTTGCATATCCGAATATTCAAATTTTGCCTGATTATTATATGATAATGTAATTGTTTTCTTTTCAATGGCAATCGTCCTCTGACTGCTGTACCAGCTATATCCCAGTCCCAGATTTTCAGACACAAAGCGGGAAGGGACCAATATCTTTGTCAGGCCGGAATCGACATACTTAACCTTCATGGGAGCCACCGACATGGTTACCGATTTCCCATTTACCATGGCCTTTTTGCTTCCCACTGTAAGTGTAATCCTCTTGCCATATTTTGAGATAGTGACACTTTCCTTGCTTTTGTCATAGCTGCAATCCGCAGCTATAAGGGATTTTTCAAAAACTATATCGTAAGGCAGCAGGGCTACTCCGTTAACCAGAATTGGCTTGGCCCTGTCATCTCCGATTTTATTTCCGTTTAATGTAACAATGGGAACTATTCCATTATAAACTGTGGTTTTTTTTGTAGAGTAATCATATATCTTAAAGCCGGAGTCAGCATAAACCTCAGCTTTAAAAAATCCGGCAAAAAAGCATAGAGTAATAAGCAGCACACAAAGCACACTTCTCTTTTTATTGTCGATTGCATCAGCCTTTATCTTATATTTTTGATAATCTAATTGGTGTTTTTCACAGAAAGTATATTTCATCCTGTACAAAACCTCCTCGCATTTTGCACCAGCCGGCATTTGTACTCTCTAGCCATCATCAGTATTTTATAACGCAGCAAATCAGTAACTGGATAAATTAAGCTCGATATTAGCCGTTAACTGCCCTGATATAAATCATCATTAATATTTTGCTAAATTTGAATTAGCTTTTTATAGGTAAACCGATAGCTACAAGTAAGTAATTATTACAGTAATGTTAAATAGTGTTAAAATTGTGTCATTCTTCAATAATAGACATAATTTTAAAAAAATTCTAAGATTTATATAGAATAATGCCTGGCAAAATATCTGTTATGCAATAATGGGGGTTCGAAAAATCCTTATAATTATCTATTCTAGTACTGTAGTATCTTTGCTGTTATCAGATATTCAATCCGACTACTGTCTGCTGATCATTGAATAAACATCTTTTATCCGATAAAATTTGCTCGTTATTTATGTAATATTTGTTCTACTGGCTTAGAATTAATATATTTACCGGATTTGCCTGTCGATTCAATGACTTCCTCTGCTCTATTTTACCCCCTTCCCCGTATATTAATCAACCTGCGCCTTATTTATATTGTATCATCCTTGCATTTTTTATCTTAAAAGGTTAAGAATATAATTGATAATGCCAGCTTTATGTTTTCTTGCCAATATATATATGATATAATGAAATATGGTATAGACTTGAATGAGGAAGGTTTTATCCCTGATTGAACAGACTTATCCTGTCTGGTAGTGGCTTTAGATATAAGAAAGTAAGTATTGTAAATTATGTAATGCTTGAATGCACGGAAATTAGCTTGAAATAAAGCAAACAAGAATTTTAAGAAAATAAGAATTTAAGCTAACAAGATTTTAAGCTAACAGGAAAGGCATGATTTTATGAAACTGCAAAGATTGCTAAGCTTAACTCGTAAAGCGCTTGATGATTATAACATGATTGAAGACGGGGATAGAATTGCCATCGGAATCTCCGGTGGCAAGGACAGCCTGACGCTGCTGTATGCCCTCGCCCATATCCGACGTTTTTATCCTAAAAAATTTGATATAGAAGCAATTACAGTAAGCATGGGCTTTGAGGGTATGGACTTTACAGCAGTAGAAAAGCTGTGCGTGGAGCTGGAAGTTAATTATACAGTTGTAGAAACCGAAATAGCTGATATCATTTTCTCCCACAGGAAGGAATCCAACCCCTGTTCGCTGTGTGCCAAGATGCGCAAAGGTGCCTTTAATGCAAAAGCAAAGGAGCTGGGCTGCAATAAGGAGGCATTTGCTCATCACTATGATGATGTAATAGAAACGATGATGATGTCATTGATATATGAGGGAAGATTCCACTGCTTCTCACCAGTCACTCATCTTAACAAATCAGAGATTACCTTAATCAGGCCCTTAATTTATATTGAAGAAGCAGACATAAAGGGCTTCCGCAATGCTTATAATCTTCCTGTAGTCAAGAACCCCTGCCCTGTTGATGGCTTTACCAAGCGCCAATATGCCAAGGAACTGATTAAAACCCTGCAATCGGAAAGTCCCGGATTAAAAGAACGGCTGTTTCACGCCATAAAAACCAGTCATATTCCCGGCTGGAACAGGCCTGACTTTATGTCAGATCCCAAGCCGGTTTGATAAGCAAAAGAAGCCTTAATTTGATTAATAGAAAGGAGCCTTTAGATATGGCAGAATATACTTATCATGAACTGGTTGATATAAATAATACAAGGAAGCTAAGAGCCATACTGGATACGCTTCCCCGCTTCTGTCATGATTTTTTCAGAGGTATAGAAGCCACCACCTCCTCCAGAACAAGGCTTGCTTATGCGTATGATCTGAGGGTTTTCTTTGAATTTCTGAAAGCCACCAATCCTGCCCTTAAGGATACAGCCATAACAGATATTAAAATAGATATACTGGATCAGATTAAGGCAGTAGATATCGAGGAATATTTGTCATATCTGACCTATTATAAGTCGGATATAAAGGAAAGGTTAAACAAAGAAAATGGCAAGAAGCGCAAGCTGGTATCCCTTCGGAGTTTCTATAATTACTATTTCAAGAAGGAAATGATTAAAACAAATCCTGCCTCGCTTGTCAGTGTACCAAAGCTGCATGAAAAGGCAATTATTCGTCTTGATGTTGATGAGGTTGCCCGCCTGCTGGATGAGGTAGAAAGCGCACAAAACCTGTCAAAAAAACAGCAGCAATTCCATGAAAAGACAAAGGTCAGGGATTTGGCAATTATGACCCTTCTTTTGGGTACAGGAATTCGTGTATCAGAATGTGTTGGCCTTGATATAAATGATGTTGACTTTGATAATAACGGTATTAAGATTAGACGCAAGGGTGGCTATGAGGTAATCGTATATTTCGGGTATGAGGTAAGAGAAGCCCTGCTGGATTATCTTGAGGAGAGAAAGCATATGATAGCCTGTGACGGACATACCAACGCCCTCTTCCTCTCCCTGCAGATGAAGCGTATCAATGTTCGCTCGGTACAAAACCTGGTCAAAAAATATGCTTCGGCCGTAACCAGACTCAAGAAAATAACCCCTCATAAGCTTAGAAGCACTTATGGTACAAGCCTCTACCGGGAAACAGGTGATATATACCTGGTGGCCGATGTTCTTGGCCATAAAGATGTAAACACCACAAGAAAGCACTACGCAGCAATCGAGGATGACCGCCGCCGCAGTGCCGCAAATGTAGTTAAGCTGAGAAAGGAGTAGGATCTATCTTTGCAATCTACAACATGAGCTCACATTTTTAGCTTAATGGCCCTGATAATCAAGAGATTTTAAAAACTCCCATAATTTTTTATTATATTTTTCAGGAAGATAAAAACCAACCGCTTTACCTTCCTCCATACTCCAGAAATAATCTCCGTTTACACCGGTATACCCGATATTAATACCACCAACAAATACCCCTATATTTGTCGTTTTGTAATGTCTTGCCTCCTTTAATGCCTTACAATGACTTAGAATATCCTTAACATATTTTATATCATTCTTATTGTTGACTACATATATTTCTCCATGGTATTCTACTCCGTTTAGTTGATATTGATCTGTTCTATAACTAATTCCATCCTCATTATTGTCTATTGCCTGCTGAAGCTGATCTAAAAAGTATTTTTTGACTTGAGCATGGTAATCATCCATTCCTGAAGCTGAAAGAGAGAACTGATGATAAACGTTCGATTTTTACAAAAACTTGATGTTTTACATATCATAGAATATAATATATTCAACATCGATGCATATTATTTTCTTTCTGACTTCGTGCTTTACTATTCATTCGCTAATATAGCGATATAATATATCTAGTGTCGCTCATCCATTAAGAACTTTACTAAAGAGAGAAGGTCACGAGTATGGCTTTAGTAAAATGCCCAGAACTATAATAAAATTAGTGATTATGTTAAGAATTGCCCCAATTGCAGGTTCCTTTATAAAATCATATTTCAATAATTATACTCCAAATATGAGTAAATACGAAATATAGTTCTTATTGAGATTGAATGATATGTATCATATTGGTTTAATTGTATACTTTTAATTCAAATATTCGAATATATTGACGCTAACAAGGAGGATATAGTGTGAAAAATAGAAAAAGATTAATAATTGGAATAGCATTTATTAGCTTATTTCTTGTTACAGGAATTCTAATCCGTGGTCGTATCGTTAACCGTGAACATAAACTCATAACTACTCATATAGAAAATTACATAAAAGATCAACTTAGTGTAAATACGACAAATGAGGATGACATATATATAAAGGAAAAATTCAACTCCGATGAATTAAATGAATTAATTCTGACTCGTACTCAAATTCATATTGTAAAAATCAGCGATCTGTCCTGCGTCTTGGCTGTCACCTCTCCTGATTGTGCCTATATATGTAAGTCAATCCTAAAATCCTCTGATAAATGGGATAAAAGCGATTTTAACGCTTCAAAGGCATATGTGATGGAACTGTTCCGGCAGGAGTTAGAATCTCCATCATGTCCTATCGTTACTAATGAAATCGAACTAAAGATTGTTAAAAACCACGATCGATATGAGATTGAAGAATCAGAGGCATACTTCGACGCTTTGTATGGCGGGTTAATCTCCTATTATAAGGAACTTTCTGAAGCATTACAAAAGGAGGATAAGTAAGCAAACATGAAAAAAATAATATTGCTCATCTTATTTATTTCTTTTATTATAGATCATCTTTTTCCTCTATCTACAACTCAGGCAGAGTCATCCTATGTTGAAAGAAATGTTATTGTATATAGTACACTTATTAATCGTAAGGAAAATGTAACACTACTACTAAATAAAGATACAGTATATATGAAATTAGATCAGATTCTAGAATATACAGGATATTTATGCAAGTACAACTTGGATGACTCAGTTCTCAACTTAGATCGAAGTGGTAAACGAGTGACCCTATATAGAGGTAAAAATCAGCTTAGCAACGGTAAAAATACTATTAGCATTCCTGAGATACTGGAATATCAAGAAATACTTTGGATACCCCTCTACCCTACTCTATTGTATCTAAATGCCCGTTGTGAAACCATTGATAAGTATCTGGTTATTATTGCAGCAGAAACTACCATGAATGAATATATCAGCAAATTCTATAACATGGTAAATAGTCAATTGTGTACCATTCAATGGGCAGACAATGAAGATAAGTGGTATTACGATACAGCTGTAGTTTTTGCAACTGTTCTGGATGTGATTTTTAATGACAAAATAGGTTCTGTTCTAACATTTCAATATGAAACAGATAGGTGCAAAAGTATGCTACTTAATATAATGGACGAAATTGATGAAGATAGTTATAGTTTTTATGCTAAACATTATCCGGATATAATAGAAAATACAAAATGGTATAATGATCTTGACAAATACTCAAAGGTAGAAGTTGATGAAGTATTAACAACCATTAAAATTGTAGATTTTACTGGAGAAGTAATTGACTTGGCTGACTATTTTAACAGAGTGTATAATATACAGGAATTTCATATTAACATGGTAGATCAGGTAATACTCAAAGGAAGCAAATATTTTAGTAACTCTTTTAAAAAAGGCGAGCTGTATAAAGCAGCAAATGATATATTGTCTCTTTACAAATCAAAAAGGACAGGATTAAATGAAGTTACTAGTTTTCTAAAAAAGCAAACATCTGATCTTATATACGAAAGTACAATTTACGATAAACTCCTTAAAATTAAAGACGGTAAGGTTATAGCTTTGACAGGAATAAAACTATTGGTCGAATATATGGGTTATAATAAAACCTATGATGATTTCCTTACCATAAAGAGCATGTATCTACTACAAAAAGAAATAGAAAAAGCAATTAGTACGGCGATTAATGAATCAAATAACGATCTTGCTTTCAGTACAGAGCAAGTAGATTTTCTTTATAATAGTACATTGCTTTATATACAAATCCGGAGAGCTGCGGATAAACTCCAACAAATCCATGCTGATAAGGTAGATAAAATATATCAAACCTTTCTAATGGTAGACCTTGATACTTTATATTTTGATGACATTAATTATCTTTCAGAAAACAGAATTACTTCAGACGATATTGCCTCTTTACTAACGGATCAAAGATTGGATAGTTGGATTGGTATATATGATGAATATATTAAATATGATAATAGAACCATAGAATTATCCAAGAAATGGTATTTTAAGGAAGAGTACATTCCTTATATTGAGTTATTTTCAGATGGAACCTATTATTGTTACATGAACTGGTATGATGGTATGGGAAAACACTCCGGAATATGGCAAATTGAACCATATAATGAAAACATGATACGTTTATTCAAAACTGAATTGTTTGATTATGATTTTCTTTTTGAAAGGGTATCAGAATCAGAAATTATCCTACGTGAGCCAGAGTGGGTGAGTTGGCAAGAACGACGCGTTCATAGTACTTCTATGGCGGGAGATGTTTTCCTCAAAAGAGGTGAGCAACCGTATACATACACTCAAATAATCAAGTAAACCCTTTGGCTTAATCCTATATAATTGATGCATATGGAATATATTTTTAATATGAGTATATATTCTATTAGCTCTATAGAACAAAATATATTTAGGCGGGTATAGCATTTAGCTAAAGCCCGCCTTTATTGCTACGTTAACGCAGTTATTTCATTTTATATCATCGCAAACATCAGCTAAGCTAAAAGAGATTACTTTTTGCAAATCCTCCAGGCTTAGTTCTACCTGATATCCTATCTTGCCGGCGCTGAATATTATTGTGTCATATTGGCTGGCACTTTGCTCAATGATGGTCGGGAAGAATTTCTTCATGCCGATAGGGGAACATCCGCCATGTATATAGCCTGTGAGGGGAAGCAAGTCCTTAGACTTCAGCATTTCAATGCTTTTCTCTCCCACAGCTCTGGCAGCCTTTTTCAGATTTAATTCTTTTTCCACCGGTATTACAAATACATAATTCTTCCCTGAGGCTGCGACTGTAACCAGGGTTTTAAAAACCCGTTTTGGATCCAGATTTAAAACCTCTGCGACTTCAATACCGCTGACTACTCCCGTATCAGCATAGGAATAGCTGTTATAATTTATCTTCTTTTGATCCAGTATTCTCATAACATTGGTTTTTTCCATACCTATTATTTTCTCCCTTTTGCCGTTCTCTGCCTTTTTACAGAAATAATACCATTTGCCATTTGTACCCTCCCAGGAAAATACCTCTTCCCACTCGGCGTCTCTAAATAGCTGATGATAATCTGCTGCATCCTCTTCCTTAGCGATATATATGTCAAGTAAAAAAGCATAATGTTTGCAAATTGTGCAATATATTATGCTTTCTACGATAATATCCACATCTAATTATTTAAAATAGCAATCGCAATACTATACATAACTAATGTAAGCTATCAAGCAAGTCAATCAAATCAGAATCCCGCTTCCCGTATCGCAAGCACCAGGTTTCTTCCATAAATCTCTGAGCCAAGAGCATTTGGATGAAGCTTATCAATAAAATATTCCGTCACATGGGGTACGAGGCTGTAACCATCAACAACAGTAACATTCGGATATTTGGCACAAATATCCTTCAGCCTTTGGCAAAAGCCGGCCAGCACCACTTCACTGTCAGGCGCATCTCCCCTCCAGATAGGTGTTATGCAAAGTACCGGTGTATTTGGGTAAAGCTGCGATAATCTTTCGTAATACTCCTCGATCCCCTTCATGCTCTCTGTTCGATATTGATTGGTTCCCAGGGAAATAATTATTTTATCCGGATAGTATCCTTCCATCTCTACCAGTACATTTTTATCATATATGTATCCGCCTATTCCCTGATTTATAATATTATAGTTAAGCAGGCGATTTGCCACACTGACATAGGTGTGAGCCGAACGAAGCGGACCATAGCCTTGTGTTATGGAATCTCCCATCCACAATACCTTCTCATTTTTTTCTGCAGGAAATACATCAGCATTTATATCGAAATTCCGTATCAGAATCGTCGCATCAGCAGGCAAATATACTATAACCTTCTTATTCACTGCAGGCAAATCAAAGGATACCATACCCTCTCTTTGTAAATCCTTAAGGTAATATATTTTCGATATCAGTCCGTCAATGGCTAGCTCTATAGTGTCCTCAGAGCCTACCCAGATGATTTTGTATTCAAAGGAAAACTGCGTGGCACTTGTGCTAAACTCAAGTGTCTTTGCGCTTGAAGCCATACACCTGTCATACCAGAATTTAGATGCCTCCTCAAAGTACTTCATCTGCTGCTGTGTATACTGGAATGCCTGCAAATAACCGTCCTTAGTTTCGCTAAAGCTATATGCTCCGTAATAAATTTTCTTTAATTCTTCATTAGATAGCTTCATAGAATATCCACCTTTCTGATATATAATAGTTTTTTAATGTTTTTTCTATAGCTTATATTATGCTTAACCCTCCTCATTACCGCTGAGAAGGGATCTCTGTTTTTTTAAATATCATTCCGATTAGCCATTACGGCTATGTAAGAAACCGCCCAATTTCCAGACGAAGCTCTTTTCTGTTCAGATTATTGTTACTATATTTTTCTTTCCATATATATTGCATCAGACAGATCTGGGTATAGCCCATCATCGGTCTTTAACCGGTAGCCTGCTTTCTTATATATATCAAAGGCCTCGGCTGCCGGATCAGCTGAGGCTTTGTCTGATTTGTCTATCCTTATCAGACACCATTTATAGCCTCTGATTTGGGCTTTTGCTTCCAGTCTTCTTACGATTTCAGCCTCCAGATCTAAACCGGCAAATGCCGGCTCAGTATATAAATGCACTATTTCAGCTCGTTCTTCATCAAGCATCTTTAAGGCAGCACAGGCAACAGCTTCACCTTTGCTATACACTACAAGCAGATCCTGTAGAATATTATTCAGGTTAAGCTTTTCATCCTTATATTTTTGTAAATCTACCCTTTCTTTTTCTTCTTGCCCACAGTAAAGCTTATCATACAGGGCCAAAAAGTCATCTGTCAGCTGTTCACTGAGTATATACTCCAGCTCCGACAAGGCTGCAAGCTCGGCTTTAGCCTTACGGCTAAAGGAATCAGCTACTGCCATATACGCCTCATCTATCATTTGAAGCAGCAGCTCCATATCATCAAAAAGCTCCAGATTAATTGTGTTCCAGTATGGCTGTTGAACCGGTGGACAATGGTATCCACGAACTATAATACCGGGGAAAAGAGATCTGTATATCTCCGCCTTGTCCGGTTTGCATTTTAAGGTTATTCTGAAAAAATTACTTTCAGGATGAAATTGGGCAAATATTTTACCCATAAGCCTGTAGCAAATTGGAAACTCACCAAAGGGCCTTGCCTCATAGGCCAATGGCTTACCCAGACAATAATTCTGAAGCCTTTTAATGTTTGTACTATTGTGCTCCATTGTTCCTCCTTAATAATTCATCCCTACCGACAATTGCTTCATATCTGCAGGCAGTTTCATTAGGCAGTTACTGAACAATGATTTTTCCATCAGTATATACAGCCTCTACTCTGTTCAATGCTGCATCACCAAAGCTGCCTTCATCAGCTATAGTTAAAGCCACATCGCCTTTTGCCGCATTTTCATATACCATAAATCTCAGATAAGCAAATACTCCTGTCCGGCTTATTGCATCATTTTCATTCTCACCGGCAAAAATGAAGCTGATTTTACCTTCGGAGTCAGCTAATGCATATTCAAGATTTTTCACATTATCAATTATTTCACCCGGAGTTAGCTCCAGCAGTTCAATCCTTGAATCATCGTATTCGATACTGAAATTGCAGCAGCCAACTCCCTTTTCAGTAATAGTGTCAAATGAAACAGCTACCGTAACGCTAGTTCCCGCTTTAGCGCTTGCTGCAGCAACCGTCAGGCTAACTTTATCACTGAAAGTAGTGGAGGCTATATTGTCAGAATTAGAATCTTTATCAGATGCAAGATCAGATACAGCCTTATTATCTGTAGCTGTGTCAGAAACGTCCTTTCTGTTTATTACTAGAGCTACAGCAGCAATCGCCATTAGCACTAATATTGCAATAATTCCTATATAAGCCTTTTTCATAATTGCTTCTCCTGTTGTTTAAACTAATTAGTTATATTTACCGGGATCCGGTTCCTGATTATTTATTAATTATGAAATCATACCCTGCTTTTTCCTGTCAGGCATAATTGCAATTTCAGTTAGCTTCCCGGCAGACAGTAATGGGTCAAAGCTGTCAACACTGCCACAGCAGCCTTCAGATGCCAAATCCACTCTACTATTGTCTGCTGAAAATATTGACAAAGCATTTATCTCAATTTCAGCCAACTCAGGGAGACTTGCTATTGTTCCAGCCAGATACCGCTTCATTATCGCATAGTCAAGAGCATCTATACAGCCGTCGGAGTTTAAATCGGCAGGCTTTTCATTTTGAATCTTTTCTATTCCCATAAGGTGCTTCTTAAGAACTATTAAGTCAATAGTATCTATTTGCCCATCCGGGAAAACATCACCTGCCATTTCCCCTGCCATATCCGACTGCCGGTCGGCTTGGGCACCTGTCTGGGCATAGCCAAAAACCTCTATCTCAGCAACATTGCCATATCCGTCATTTGGTGAAAGATAACGGAAGTATCTGAAGGCTGTTTTATTGTCTATTTCCACAGTAGTAAATGCTGCTGCCGCAGGCTGCTCTGTTATTGTATAAAGGGTAACCGCATCGCTGAAGTCTGCCTGATTTGCCCCCTGAAATACGCCTCCAATCATCCGCCCCGGGAAATCTGCTCTCGGACAATAGCTAATATGGCTTATTACATATTTAGTCTCACTGCCAAAATCAAGTCCTGCCCAACTGCCGTTACCGGATGGCGAATCAAAGAAGGAATTTATATCCTTATCAAATACCTTGTGCTTGGTATTTCCTGAATTGGACCAGGAACCATCGGTACCGATTATGCTGCCTGTAAGCTCAGGAAAACGCAGTCTGCTTTCAGCACTTATAAGGCTTTCTCCTTCTGCTGTAATCGCAATGATTACATAGTAATATTTGCTGCCGGCGCTTATGGTAGTATCAAGGTAGCTTGTCTTTTCAACACCGCTTGCTATTGTTTTATAGGGCCCGCCACTGCTTGTTGAACGTTTGATAACGTAGCTTGATGCACCTGGCATACTGTCCCAGCTTAAGCTCCCGGCCTGTCCTGACAAATCAATGGTGGCATTTAGTCCACTGGGAATAGCCGGTGCGTCTGTATCAAATATCGCCCATTGCTGGCTGTCTGCGCCACTGTAAGGAGCGCTGCCCAACACATAGCTGTCTCCTTCTTTTGCCGTCTGCAAATTCAAGCCCTTTTCAACATCAATAAGGCGATAATAGCCATTACCGACCGGTACTATTATGACCCTGTTGCTCATGCTCCACCATTTACCCTTTGAACTAAGTTTATAGTGGCCACCGCCCGTATGCATAATAAACCAGTTTTGTTCATCTGCTCCACTATAGCCTGATAGGGTAACGATATCCTTGTCTGCCTCCTTATTCATAGCAAGACCGGTTGCCCTGTTAAGCAGTTTATAGGTTCCGTCCGGTATGGGCCCATCCTTTACAGGAGCCAGTTCAAACCAGTTTAGCTTAATATCATCGGACAAAAAGGTAATCCTTAACCTCTGGATACCATAATCCAAATATATGGGCCTGCTTTGTGTTGCCCACATTCCGTCACCACCTGTACTAGCCAGCTCCCATCTGCCGCTCTTATCCTGACCCGATGAGCTAATCTGCACAGCGACAGGCTTTTGGCAGGCAACACGAAGAGATATGTCAAAATATCCGGGATTTTGAACCCATATGGTGTATTCCAGCCATTCTCCCGCTTTTACATGTGTTATATTATATCCGCCCCCCTCATCGCCGCATTCCTCTATATCAACAGCTTCATCGGGCCGATATTTTCCTGACATATTTTTTGCAGTACTGTCATGATAGGATATACCGTCGGCACCCCAGTCAAAATCCTCAGCTTCAATATGTGTTGTTCCGGTCATACTGTCTCCGACTCTGAATTCCTTTGTTTTTCTGGGAAGGCCATCATTGCCATATATGCCTCTTAAGGCAGGCCAGTCGCCATAATCCGGCTTCCATGAAAGTCCGGTATTTTCTACAATAGCCGAAAAATGCTCCGGCAAGGCCACATTATCCGATACTCCTGTTGGCGGAATATACTGAAAGGTTAACCATGAAATACCCAAATGCTCCAGCTGGTAAGCCATCTCGGCATCCAGTCCGCCCTTGCCGCTGCCCCAGCTGCCTCCGGCAAATTCTGTCATAAAGCAGGGATACCCCTCACTGACCATGCTGGCAACGAACTCGGAAGCCAATTTCCATCCCGAATAGCCGTGGAAAGCCACTGCTTCATTTGTCCAGACCGCATTTTCATCCCCAAAAACAGCCTTATTGAAAATGCGTATATCCTTCATGGCATCATTTGCCCCTGATTTGCCTGATGGTACTGCATATGAGAAAAGCAATACCGGTGTATCGGGCGCATATTTTCGGATAATCTTATAAACAGATATCTGCATGCCCACTGCTCCTGTTGGAGTGGCATACGGGGATGAATATGGCGGCCCCCATGCAACCGGTTCATTATGTATTTCAAAAAGAACATGGCTTTCATCTGCATAACGCTTGGCATATATAGACCAAAAATCCTCAGCATATTTCAGGTTATAGTTGCCATTATTTGCACCGTTTCCTATGGTGATTACCAGATAAAGCCCAAGCTCCCTTGTAGCCTCAACTATCTTGTCAACCTCATTGACTGCATAGCCTGGTGCCGTACTTCCGGGATTGGGATAATTTATATCAAAGCACTCGGCATACAAATGAACAGCATTAAAGCCCAGCTTTTTAATGCCTTCAATCTGTTCATACGGAACCGCCGGAGTCCATTCTGTAGATGTATAGGGTCCCCTAAGAGGCTGATCGTTGTCCCCTACAAATGTTGTCTTTTCTTCATTAAGATGGGGACGCTTTCTCTGTGCCGCATAAACCTCCTCCGAACTTATAAAAAGTCCGCCAAGTAATAATGCTATGGTTGCAAATAATGTTATTGCCTTAATTCTCATCATAGTCCTCCTTGAAGCAGAAATAATGTATTAAAGAATCATGGTTACCTGTATAACTATATAACAGCCATGAATTTAGCCGATATGCATATAAGCTCATCCCATACACATAGGCAGGCTTTCATTCATTCAGCATAAATCTCATCCAGCATATATACGGCAAATTGCTTCAGCAATCCGGTGTCATATTTGAATTCAACATCTGAGCTGTAGCATTGGGCAGCATTCTTAATTAAGTCGGAATACTTACCCGGCAGCTTATCAATACCCCACCTGCCTCCCTGCTGCTTTGACAGTACAAGGCCTTCCTTAATATAGGCCAGAACCCGATAAAGATTAAGTATTATATATACAGGATTGCTGATGATCTCACTTTCTGCAGCCTGAATATCCGATTTGATACTGTCCAGATAATACTGTACAGGCACATCGGCAAAAACCTCATCAACAGGCTTGCCGTAAATGCTAACCCCCACCTTCTTAACAACAGTAAAATGTGCAGCTAAATCAATGTCAGTTCCATTCATATTGAGGCAATAGTCTGATAAATTTTGCATTGCCCTTTCTTTGTGGAAATTAGAATAATGGAGCAAAAAGGGCGTCGGATATGAAAAGGTTTTGCAGTCCTTATACAGCACCACACTCATCTCAAAGCCTTTTGAAGGAGCAAAATCATTAAGCTTCAAAAGTGTCCGGATTAGAGCTTCCTTTTGCGATTGCTGTATATCGTCATACACAACAACCAGAAAATCAATATCACTTTTCGCCTGGTTAAAGCAGCCAAATGCAAGTGAACCATGCAGATATATTCCGCATAAATTGTCCTTCAGAATTTCCTTATACTCACTGCTGATTATTGATAATATATCTAACGCTGTCATATTTATCCTTCCTATAGAAAAATATATAAGCCTTAATTACAGCTTATTATTACGGTTTAATTTCATACCAATCCTTTTATGTTCATTCCTCTTACTTCAACATGAATATATAAGCCGGTAACCTAATAGCTTTATACAATCAACATGCAAATCAAAGTCAACCGCATGCTTGTCTTTGAATAAGATAAGATTACAGCTCATAATTCATATTACCATATAATAACTATCTTCTTCAATGAATAAGATAAAATCGACCGAAAAACTGACAGATATCTTTTTTACAAAATGATATCTGTCTTTAACAAAGCCTGTTATATCTATTATATTATTAACCCTGAATTATTCATCGTAACATATACAACAGTGCCTGGCACTGCATAATTACTATGCTTTTATCTTCTTATTGCTTTCACTCAAAAAGTGAAACTGAACTATAGAAAAAGGGTCTCAGCTTTGCTAAAATGAAGTTTAGCAGACATACAAATCAGCAAAGGAGAAACCCTTATGTCTAGTTTAAATGCACTTCACTTAGATAGCAATAGTAAATTTAAAATAAATTTTCACGGCGGCGATTTATCTTCCGATGCAGGTTTGCTGTTACTCAATGAATTCATTCACAAAATTGGTCTTAAGCCGCTTGTTAAGCAACATTTTCACACCAAGAACAAAGCAATTCGTATCCATACGG
>JAAZDK010000173.1 GCA_012512855.1 Clostridiales bacterium | reverse complement strand
GTGCTATCTTGCGCCCAAATTTCAATGCCGAGTTTACAATTTGCTGAATTCTGTGAATATTAGAAGCAGAAGTAGCGGCTATAATTCTGGATTTAGCATCCTTAAAAATATTGTCCAGCATTTCACCGACAGTCCGCTCGCTCATAGTGTATCCGGCGCGTTCTACATTAGTGCTGTCAGCCATGAGCAGCAGGACGCCTTTTTTGCCTAATTCAGCAATTCGCGCAAGATCCATAGGTTCTCCTTCAATAGGAGTCTGATCAATTTTGAAATCTGAAGTATGCAGAACAATACCAACCGGTGAGTGAATTGCAAGAGCTACACAATCGGCTATGCTGTGGGTAGACCTTATAAACTCAGCTTTAAAGGCACCTAGCTGAATGGTCTGCCCTGCAGTGATAATTCTCAATTCAGTTATATCCAGCATTTGGTGTTCAATAAGCTTGTTTTCTAACAGCCCAAGGGTCAATTCAGTCCCATATATGGGTACATTTATCTTTTTTAGGACATAAGGCAGTGCTCCTATATGATCTTCATGTCCATGGGTCAAAATAATGCCCTTAATCTTTTCAATATTTTTTTCAAGATATGATATGTCAGGAATAACAAGATCTATTCCCAACATCTCATCTTCAGGGAAAGCCAGCCCGCAATCCACTACAAACATACTGTTGCCATATTCGAAAACAGTCATGTTTTTTCCTATTTCTTCAAGCCCGCCTAATGGTATGACTTTCAACTTATTCTTTTTTCTATTTGCCACAATTACCCTCCATTTTAGTTAAGAATTTTCCGTCCGTTAATACTTTAACCATGGCAACTCTATTTAGCATTACAATTTGTTAATAAACATACTTTTACCGCGCGACACTTGTTACCTGAGCTGCTTCGATCCCGTTATGCCTGCCTGGTACAATTGCGCTTATGTTATAAACCAGAGTTGCACGTTTTGCAAGTTCATTCCTGTATAGATTACACCGGAATAGCAACAATAAAAACCATGTTATGAGCAAACAAAAAAACCGAAGCACCGGCTAATGCGTTATCGGGAGCAGGCATTTACCTGCCAGAAAAACTGTCTTACACTCCAAAACAAATATAAAATATGCTGGAAACTGTATCAGCATTTTTCTCTTGCGATATATAGTATTTGCACATTTATGTAAATATAATTAACAATTTCTTATATTAACACCAACCATATGATTATAGCACAATTGCCGAGAGAATTGCAATTTCAACTGCATTTTTCCCAAATACTCTGATATAATAGTGTTACTGTTAAGAAATTATGCTCAGTGAATATTGTGCAATAAAAGGAAACCGGAATGCAGCGTAGAGATGTAAAGTCAGAGCGATGAGAAGCAAGTGGTTTGAGCAAAAATACATCAAGAAATATTTCAAAGCATTTTTGTAAGTTTTGGCTTAGTATATACCTGGCATTGGAGGTTGATTATTTATAATAAATATTCCTTATGTAGCCCAGTATATAATCTCAACATTGGAAAGGCATGGATATGAAGCATACCTTGTTGGCGGCTGCGTACGGGATTTTTTAATGGGGTTAAAACCAAAGGATTATGATATCTGTACATCTGCCCTGCCGGAAGACATATGTGATATTTTTAATAATACCATTCCGACTGGTATGAAACATGGAACTATTACTGTCCTATTGGACAACAAGCCCATTGAAGTAACAACTTTTCGGATTGATACCGTATATACCGATCACAGGCGGCCTGACAGTGTTCGCTTCACCTCATCCTTGAACGACGATTTGAAGCGCCGTGATTTCACCATCAATGCCATAGCGTATCACCCTCAAAAAGGCGTAATCGATCCCTTTGGCGGTGCCCGGGATATACAGGATAGAATAATACGTACAGTCGGTGAGCCGATAAAAAGGTTCGAGGAAGACGCGCTGCGTATGTTACGGGCTATTCGTTTTAAAGCCCGTTTTGGGTTCACAATAGCTGCCAACACAAAAAAAGCAATTACCGCCTTGGCAGGCAGTATTCGATATGTCAGCAGGGAACGGATTTTGTCTGAAATGAACAATATCCTTACAGGCGGGTTTCCTGAGGCAATTAATGTTATGTATGAAACGGGGCTTATCGGACATATCTTTCCTTCTGCCAGTAAGGGTATTAAAGAAACCTTTGTTGAGCCGGAAATTAATAACTCAAATGCAATAAATTATCAGACCAATACTGTGGCCGGTGCGCCCACTTATGCCCCGGCCATGGGAGACTTTAGCGCTATCAGGAACCTTCCTTTAAAACTGTCAATAAGGTGGGCTGCACTGTTCAGGCTGATGGGTTTTTCTGACCTAAAAGAAGTTACAAAGCTCTGTAATGGTTTAAAAATGAGCAATGCTTTGAAAAAGGAAATATTCCATGTTATAGACATATTCAGCAAGCCTTTGCC
>JAAZDK010000172.1 GCA_012512855.1 Clostridiales bacterium | reverse complement strand
TTAATTAGTTTTTAATAAGTTTCAAAACTTATGACATATATATGCATAATAGCATGAAAGCATTAGCTTATCAGTTTATATTATCAGGCGCCTTTATGAGTTTTCTCACAATATGAATATAAGAGGGCGATGTCATGTTCTGCACGAAGCATCCGCCCTCTTATTTATCTATTCTTTAACCCTGCTCATATCAACCTGAATAGTCTCTCCCTCAAGCATAGAGATATGCCCCGACTCATAGGGCCTGCCTTCAACCGTAAGATATACCCTGTCCGTACCGTAATATTTGCCCACTGTATTTGCTATGCACTGAAGTATTATGGCTTCATAGCCTGACCCTACACTCATCTCCGTTATCAGCTCCTCTGAAAAATCAATGTAGGCAATATTGTCACTGCCAAGATACATACTGTTTATTTTAGTTTTTGTGCTTGCCAGAGGAAGGCAGTCCTCCTTTTTCGCTTTCTTTCTTAATTCCTCCTGCAGAAGCAATCTGGTAATATCTCCTGTTTTAAAGCTTATTGTTACCGGTTGGACATAGATATTTTCATCGACTCCCGGATAGAAGATGTCAATGCTTCTGACATATGCAGCATTCTGCTTTATCCTGCTTAACTGCGATGTCACCTCATAACCGTCAGATTTAAAAACTGTTTTTATCAATCCTGCCCCAGGGGCATAATAGTCCTTTGTAATACTGTCCTCATCCTCTGTTGTCACCTCTAAGGTCTGGTACTTTCCCGATTCAGTGCTTATCTCAACATCCGTGCCGGAAATATAGCGAACTCTTCCGTCGGCCAGGATCCACTCAGTCCCCTGCACCAAAGGCTCCATAAGCAATACCTCTGCCTGCTCATCAGCCTCGGCAGCCAAAAGATTATCTCTGTAATAGCATTCATTTATAATCTTTATAACAGATAATTTACCGTCCTTGACCTCAATAACCCTGACCGTTTCCGTCCCTCCATTGCTGGTTCTTGTTTGAATTCGGCTGCCATCCTCACTCAGAAAATCTGTAAAACGGCTGTAGGAAGCAAATTCATTTCCTTCGCCGGAATATATATACTCAACATCAGCCAGCATCGGATAAAAATCCTTTACCGTCAGCTTAACCGCCTCATCACTATTCTGAGGTTCCTGTGTTATTTCATCCGGTTGTACGCCGGGTGTCGAGCTTTGCGGCAAAGTCTGATTGTCGTCTGACGTATTCCTTTTACAGGCCGCCAATGTCAGTACTGCAACTATCATAATAATTATTATTGTCATTCTTTCTAACCCTATTTTTTTCATAGTTATCTCAACTCCATCCTTATATTTAATTAGATTTCGCATGCAATTGATACAGGAATAATGGCAAAATGATATATACAATTATTTAACAATAATATTATGTCAAATCTGTTGCTTAAATATGGCATTTAAGAACACATCCATAATTTACAATACTATTATGAAATTTGTAGAATTATCTTATATTATGAAATAAAAATTCTATACATTCTTCTAATTAGATCATGTTAATGTTTGCATACATAGTTAATATATGTTAATATTCTATTATAATTTAGTGTTCGGCACGATTTATTCGCTCATCTGCTCTAGTTGACACACATCTTTGGCTAACCATCTAAATTGTACGAATTAATAACAAATGTAAAGGAGTGAAAACGATATGGTACTTGAAGGTAAAGTTGTTGTAGCACAAGGTGGCGGCCCTACTGCGGTTATAAACCAGTCACTGGTAGGCGCAGTACTGGAGTCCAGAAAGTTTCCGCAAATCACAAAGGTTTATGGAGCCATCAACGGGGTTCATGGTATTATCAATGAAGATTTTATCGACTTGACACAAGAGACAACACACAATCTGGAGCAGGTAGCAATCACTCCCTCATCTGCATTATTCTCAACCAGAGATAAGCCGGACAAGGAATATTGCAAGGAAATATTTAATGTATTTAAAGCCCATGGTGTAAGATACTTTTTCTATATAGGAGGAAATGATTCAGCCGATACCGTAAGGATTGTTAATGAACAGGCGGAATTATCCGGATATGAATTCCGTGCCATTCATATACCAAAGACCATAGATAACGATTTAATGATGAACGATCATACTCCCGGCTACCCTTCGGCGGCAAGATTCGTTGCCCAGGCCTTTATAGGACTTAATCTGGACAACAGGGCCCTGCCCGGAGTACACATAGGCGTTGTTATGGGACGCCATGCAGGCTTTTTGACTGCTGCCGCATCCATAGCCCAAAAATATCCTGATGACGGTCCTCATCTTATCTACCTTCCTGAGCGCAGCTTCAGTATTGACAAGTTCCTAAGGGATGTCAAGGAGGTTTATACAAAATATGGCCGTTGCATAATTGCCGTATCTGAGGGTATTCAGGATGAGAACGGAGTGCCTATCGTAACCAAGCTTATACAGGGTGACAGGGACTCCCATGGAAATGTTCAGCTGTCAGGAACAGGTGCCCTTGGCGACCTTCTTGCATTGGAAGTAAAGAATAAGCTGGGTATCAGCAGAGTCCGTTCGGATACCCTGGGATATCTGCAAAGATCCTTCATGGGCTGTGTTTCACAGATAGATGCCCAGGAAGCCAGAGAGGTCGGAGAAAAGGCTGCCCAGTTTGCTATATGGCACAATATCGACGGTTCCATCACAATCAACAGAACCGGATACTATTCTGTAGATTACAAGCTGGTGGATCTTAAGTATGTTGCCGGCAAGACAAGACTAATGCCTGACGAGTTTATCAACAAGGAGGGTAACAATGTTACAGATGCCTTCAAATTCTACCTGCAGCCCCTGCTTGGATCAGACATGCCTGCAGCCAGCATGCTAAGAGCTCCACGGGCAGAAAAAATACTGCATAAGAATAATTAATAAGTTGATATAGGCTCAACGCATTCCTCAAGGCTCTAAGCACGCATCAAAATATGCGCATCAAAGTACCCAGCCACAAGAAAATAGCTGTGCAACCGGATTTCCTGCCGAAAGCAATCAATAGATTGCTTTTGCAGTCAACCGCTGATAAATAAGCCCTCCGGCAGACTTTCCAGATAGCAAAGCTGCCAGAAGGGCTTTTATGCTTATATCTTTATACTATAATACCAGCTAGTTATGCTAAATAGTTCATAGGGCTTATCCTGTTGATTTCCTATTCAGCTATTATTTGCCTCCCTTATATTCCTCCCAGCTGACTATTTCATCAAGGCTCTTTCTCTTGATTTCTGATAGTCTCCCTCCCTTGGGATAACCGACAGGGAGCAGCACCATAGGCTCAAGATTATCCGGCAGCTCTAAAAGCTTGCGGCATTTTTCCGCGTCAAATGCGCAAATCCAGCAGGTACCAAGGCCCAGATCAGCAGCCGCCAGGGTCATATGATCCACCGCAATCGCCAGATCAATATCACAATGATCCTTCCCGTCCCTTCTTTTCCAGGATACACTGTGGTCGCCACAGGCTACTATAATCACCGGAGCCTCCTCAAGCCAGCCTCTGGGATAGGTTTCATAAACCTTCTTCTTTTGCTCTTTATCTGTAATTACAATAAAGTGCACCGGCTGGTAGTTTACAGCCGAAGGAGCAAGCCGCCCTGCCTCAAGAATCTGCAGCAGCTTTTCCTTTTCAACCTCTATATCCTCATAAGCTCTTACAGAATATCTTCTTTTTGCTATATCAAGAAAACTCATACATGCTCCCCTTTCCTCATATTTATTTGCCCTTATTATCCCCAGGCAATTATACCTTTTGCATTATCACCAGTCAACTATGTCCCTTTCAACAGCCAAAAGTTCTCCTTCGGTATTCGTCTCAATAAAGTTAATAATATTGTCAATGATGCTGTCAGCCTGAGCCCTGTCTGTCGCCAGCGAGGCAAAGCCCAAAACGGCAATCTGATGTATATCCTGCTCGTCAACCTCCGCAACGGACAGGTTGAATTTATTTCTTGCCCTTGAGCTCAGACTCTTAACCTCCATACGCTTCTCCTTAAGGCTATGAACCCAGGGGAAATGCAGCTTAAGCTGCAAAACCGCTATAACCATTTCAAATCACATCCATCCAGCATGATAATAGTACCTGAAGCTATATGTCAGTATAAAGCTTAATATTTAGAATTATGCAGCCTGAGGCCTTAAAAAGCTTTACTGACCAATAAGCTGCTCTCCTTCAGCTCACAAAGGCTATATTTATTAAACTATACTGTCTGCAGCCGGGAACCTGCATTGACTAATAATGATTAGCGCCCACCTGCAGCTCAGTAGTTGATTTTTTCAAGAAACAGGCCGCAGGCCTCCGCCATACTTCCCGCCTTTCCCCTTTCCCTGGAAGCCAGTATGGCAGGTATGTCATCAGCCTTAAGCCTGCCCAGCCCGGCTTCTATCAGGGCTCCCACAATCCAGCGGACCATATTGTGAAGGAAGCCGTTGCCGCGTATTCTTATCTCAATAAGGCCGTCAGTTTCATCTATATTAATTGAATATATTTCCCTGACCATTGATTTTTTCTTTGATTTGGCATTTGAAAAGGCTGTGAAATCATGGCTTCCTATAAACCGGGCTGCAGCCGTCCTCATCAGGGTAATGTCAAGCCTATCCCTGACATGCATGCTGTATTTTCTCAGGAAGGGATTGCTGTAGCTTCTGTTCCATATTCTGTACAGATAGCTTTTGTCCTTTGCATTGTATCTGGAGTGAAAATTTTCACTTGTCAGGGCCACATCGACAACGCATATATCAGTCGGAAGATACCGGTTGAAATATTCCTTTATATCTTCCTCCTTAATATACTTTTCCGTCCAGAAATTGGCCACCTGGGCAAGGGCATGAACCCCTGCGTCCGTCCTGCTGCAGCCTATAATCTCCGTTTCCTTGCCAAGCATCTGCGAAATCACATTCTCCAGCTTTGCCTGGATTGTGTTGTCGGTATCGCCAAGCTTCTGCCAGCCCCTGTATCTGGCACCATCATACTGTATCGTTAGTTTATAGTTATACATCCCTTCTCCTCTTGTAAAATATATTTTCACAATCAAATTCAGTAATTATGCAAATTTTTATCTATACCAAGCCGTATATAAAGCCCTATATAAAATTCTTGTAATCCAGCCAGTTTTCCAAAAGCAGCCTTGGCGTATCAAGCCCGTAAGG
>JAAZDK010000171.1 GCA_012512855.1 Clostridiales bacterium | reverse complement strand
GGACATGATTAGCAATGCCCATATCAAAGCTTTCATCAGGGTAGGGGATTTCATCGAAGCTAAAGCAATAATATGAAAATACATCCTCTTTGCAGCTTAAATTTGCTCTGGCCTGTTTTAACATTCCTGCTGATATATCACTAAGAATGACCCTAATATTTCCTGACAATCTGTCCAAATTATCCAGCCAGAGCTGACCGTTACCGCAGCCCAGCTCAAGTATACTCATCCCTTCCTGTATCTTTAGAAAATCGAATATCCATCTGAACCAGCCGTAGGGATTTATTGAAAAATTCTTATGCAAATTTATTCTGGCTGTGATATTGGCAGAACTTTTATACTGGGCGGACAGTGTTTCTTCCATACTGATAAGATGTATCAGGCTGATGATTTTATTCCAATCAGTATCCACCTTGCCGGTTAGGCTTTGTGATACGGTTTTAATGGTTTTTTCCATGCGCTTTAGTTCGGCTATCTTATCCTGAATAAGCTTTTGTTGCAGCTTCAGGGATTCCTGTATTAGACCGGTATCGCTTCCTTTGCAGGAGATGACGGCTATCTCCTGCAAAGGAAGGCCAAGCCGTTTCAAGACTATTATTTTTTGTAGCTTTATAAAATCACTGTCTGTATAATAACGATAGCCGTTGTCCTCTATTACAGATGGCTTAAGTAGGCCGATTTCATCATAATATCTGATTGTTCTGACAGATACATTGGCTCTTTTTGCAAATTCACCGCTTGTATATAGCTTTTCATATTCCGACATATGCCACCTCCAGGCTGCTGCTTATGATGTTATTATTGGTCAATCAGTGTTTAATGTCAAATTTTTTCTCTGATATAACGATTTATTTATCCTTAACTTATATCTATATATAAGTGCTTTTTAATATCATATCGATATGCCCTTTATCATAAGAGTTTCCCAACTGTTCATTTAATTAGTTTAAATTTGTACATGATGTTTAGTCAGAAAGATATTCCTTGTTTTCCATATACCAGTGTATGGTTTTTCTCAGACCTTCCATAAAATCAGTTTCCGGATTCCAGCCCAGTTCATTTTTTATTTTTGACGGATCTACTGCATACCTTCTGTCATGACCTTTCCTGTCTTTGATATATTTAATAGCTACATCACATATGCCGAAATCTGATGCCAGTATTTCAATAATCATCCTGGCAAGGTCTATATTTCTTTGCTCATTGTGACAACCAATATTATAGACTTCGCCTGCTTTGCCGGCTTGCAGGATTGTGTATATGGCAGAGCAGTTGTCCTTAACATAAAGCCAGTCACGAATGTTCAGACCGTCGCCATATAGAGGGATAGCCTTATCAGTCAGGCAGGCCTTGATGCAATGAGGTATAAACTTCTCATGGTGCTGGAAAGGGCCGTAATTGTTGCTGCTTCTTGTAATTAGCACCGGCAGGCCATAACAGCTGTAGTAGGAGTATGCCAGCATTTCACCGGCCGCCTTGCTTGCCGAATAGGGATTTCTGGGCCTGATGGGAGAGTTTTCTGTAAAATATCCGTCTGATGTCAGCTGACCATAGATCTCATCGGTAGAAATATAAAGAAAACGCTTTTTACTGATATTTTCTGTAACTTTTATCTTTGTCGTTTCCAGCACTTCATCAGCCAGGCTTTCTTTATCCGCTCCAGTAATGCAATCAGTCAGGAATCCTATTGATGATCTTAATCCGGAGTTCGCCAGGACTGTATTGGCTGTATCCGGCCTTTTATCGAGCCAGCTTTCCTTGGCTGCCTTTAGCAGGCTTAAGGTCCCCCTTACGTTAGTTTCCACAAATACATCCGCTGACTCCAGGCTGCGGTCAACGTGTGTTTCCGCTGCAAAATGAACCACACAGTCGATATCATATTCTTCGAATATTTCTTTCAACAACAGCTCATCACAGATATTTCCCTCTATAAAGCGGTAATTGTCAAAGGCCTCAAAGCAAAGGGTGTTATTGCGCTTTCCGCTGTAGGTTAATGCATCAAGGTTTATTACCATGATATTGTCCTTATCTCTGCTTTCCATAAGGTAATGGATAAAATTTGAACCGATAAAGCCGGCTCCGCCGGTTACCAAATAAGTCTTCATAGTATTTGCACATCCTTCATTATTTTTTGCAAAAGCCTTGTATGTTTTAAATGGCTGTTTGCAAATCTATCGTAGAAGCTGACGCAGCGTAAGAGTCAAGTGCCAAATTTCATTATTTGCACCATACATTTTTTTCAGACGATTACTCATACAGGACAAAAGAAAAGCACCCTATAGGACATAAAAAAGCTTGCCATGCTGTTGCCTGGCAAGCTTTTGCCTCTTTTATTGTCTGTTTATTCTGTTCTCAATGCCACAACCGGATCCTTCTTGGCTGCACTTCTGGAAGGAATGACTCCGGCAATCAGAGTCAGAAGCATGCTGATTGCAATCAGTATTATTGCTGCCTTTACCGGCAGTATTGCTGAAAGATTCTCAAGCCCGGTAAGGTTATGCAGTATTAGGTTAATAGGTATGCACAGAAGGTAGGTAATCAGAACACCCAGCAGGCCGGAGGTAAATCCGATTATAACAGTTTCAGCATTGAACATGCTGGATACGTTCCTTTTTGAAGCTCCAATGGCACGCAGGATACCGATTTCCTTAGTACGCTCCTGAACGCTAATCAGTGTGATAACACCAATCATTATTGATGAAACGATAAGGGATACTGCAACAAAGGCTATAAGCACATAGGTGATGGCGTTAATAATGGTTGTGATGGAGGACATCATCAGTCCTATATAGTCTGTATATTTAATTTCCTTCAGATCGTCAACACCCTCGTTGTACTCTGCAATAACCTCCTCAATCACGTCCTTGTTTGCAAATGAGGAAGCATAGAGATTTATTGTTGACGGATTGTCAAGATCAACGCATCCGAGCTTTTTCAGGTTTTCCTCATAGCTGGAGCTGGAAAACTCAAGCACCTCATCATAAAATTTGGCGCATTCCTCGTCAGTATATTGGGCCAGCTCCTTATCCATGGCGGCTGCAAGCTGATCGGTGGACATAGAATTCATCTGCTGCTTGACCTGCTCAACATACCGGGCCTTGTATTGCTCGGCAAGTCCCTGGGAGAAGAATTCTGTCAAATCCTCATCATTCATGGATGATAAATATCCTGCTATTTTGTCGGCATCCATACCGGTTTGTTCGGCCAGGGCAGGGGTGAGGGCGGCTTCCATATCGGCTCTTGTCATGCCTGCAAGGGTGGATGATACAAACTGATTTATGCTTTCCTCAGAAGGGATGCTCTTGATTTTTATATATGCCTCAGCTTTTTTATTTGTATCCAGTAAAGAAATATATTCTCTGAATTCTGCAGCCTTTTTCTCAGTGCTTACATTGCCGTCAGTGTCCTAGAAGGGAAGGCCTGTAAATACATCGACTGCAGGATTTTCCTTTTGAGTCTTTACCGCATCGGAATCGTTAGTATGCTGGATGATATACTCGGTCAGCCTGCTGGTGTATCCGATCCAGCTTCTGTTGCTGCTGGCAATAGAGCCTTTGCTGGGCTTTGCTATACCCACTACATGCAGGGTTAGAGCATTATCGTAAAGATATTTGAGCCCGGCTTCAGTCTCACGCAGATCTGTGTAGGTGCCGGTTTTTTCATCATATGTGTAGCAGTCGGAGTTTAATATGGTGCGGAAATCCATATTGCAGATTTCCTCGTATGTCCATTTCTGAACCTCATAATCTATGGTTGTCTGATTGATTGCCGCATCCATTAGAGTCTTGATTTCTTCCTCCGATTTGAGGCCCAGGGCATATAGGGTCATATCGTCAATTTCATTATTTTCATCAACAAACAAAATAATCTCATCGTATCTTGACGGCCATCTGCCGTAGATCACGTCATACTGCTTTTCTAAAACATCGTTGACAGGTTTACCGTTATCACCCGATAGCAGCTCCCGCCAAAGGGCCATGGATGAGGTCATCATGTTGGAGAATCTGCCCATAACCGAGCGCTCCCTCATGGCCACCATGGTTGACATATCCATTCCGAGATATCTTTTCATCAGCTCCATCGTCATTGCTTCCGTATCGGAACGCATAATGGTGCCGTCCACATTTTTTGTATAGATTAGCAGGTCGGTATCGTAGGTATATTGAACACCTGCCAGAGCGGAGCTTAGCTTGCTGTTTTCATCAGCCCGCTGACTTTCAACGAATGCCTTGAAGGATTTCAGGTCATTTTCATTGGTTTCAAGTGAATTCATGGCATTTGTCATTTCATAGAGCATGGCCTTCTGGTAAATAGCGTCGTTTTCATGCTCGGAAATGGAGTGGGCCTTTCCCATAAAGGTGGTAAGCAGGGTACTGGTGTCAACATTTTGCGCCTCTATAGTTAAAGGATAAGAGGAAAGGGTTTCCTCCTGAACGGAGTCTATAAAGGTGGTGGTACCCTGGGATACTGCATAAATCAAGGCTATGCCAATTATACCGATGGAACCGGCAAAGCTGGTCAGCGCAGTCCGGCCTTTCTTTGTAAAGAGGTTTTTCAGTGAAAGACCGAAGGCTGTCGCAAAGGACATAGAGGGCTTTTTCTTTTTATTGCTTTCTTCTGTTCTTTTTTGCGCCTTTTCCCTTTCCTGTTTCAACTCTTCCTCTGTCAGCGGCATGCTGTCGTGGGTTATTTTGCCGTCCAGCATTCTGACAATTCGGGTGGAGTATTTTTCTGCAAGATCGGGATTGTGGGTAACCATAATAACCAGTCGATCCTTGGAGATCTCCTTAAGAATATCCATAACCTGCACGCTTGTTTCGGTATCCAGTGCTCCGGTAGGCTCATCAGCCAGAATAATATCGGGATTATTTACGATGGCTCTGGCAATGGCGACGCGCTGCATCTGACCTCCGGACAGCTGAGCAGGCCTTTTGCGGATTTGATCTGCCAGTCCAACCCTTTCAAGCGCCTCTTTGGCCCGCTGTCTGCGCTCTTTTTTAGATACGCCGGTAAGGGTCAGGCTAAGCTCGACATTGGCCAATACCGTCTGATGGGGTATCAGGTTATAGCTTTGAAAAACAAAGCCTATGGAGTGGTTGCGGTATGCATCCCAATCCCTGTCCTTGAATTTCTTGGTTGATTTGCCGTTGATTATGAGATCCCCTGAGGTATATCCGTCAAGGCCGCCGATAATATTCAGCATGGTGGTTTTGCCGCAACCGGACGGACCGAGTATAGCTACAAATTCATTTTCACGGAAATGAAGGTCTATGCCTTTTAGCGCTTCGACATTTTCGCCGCCGGTAGGATAAACCTTTGTTATGTTTTTTAACTCCAGCATTATAATTTCCTCCTTAAATTAGTCTGTACCGATACCGGCAATGCGGCAGGCGCAGGCATTGCCGGAATATAAGTTTATGACATCGCATATAGCGTTTATATCACTTTGGCTCACCTTTTCAATTTTAACCTTTGTCAGCAATTTATGCAATTTTTTTATCTCGGCCTTGATTTTTTCGTTCCTTCCCCTGAGCTTATGCCAAAGTGCCTTTGCCTGTCATGTATATGATAACACTTCCGACAATAAGCGCTGTAATGCTCAAAAAGAAAAAAACTATTCCTGAAAAGAGGATGGTCAATGCAAAGCGTTGCTTTCTTTCTTCCTGCTTCATACCTTTTTCACCGCCTTATATCCAAGTCCTCTTACAGATTCTATTTCAAACTCCTCCCAACCCTCAAAGCGCTTGCGGAGCCTGCCGATGTGGACGGTTACCGTTTCCCAGCCGGACCGGCTGTCGCTGCCCCAGATTTCATCCATAAGCTGGATTCTGGTAAAAATCTTGCCGGGATATGACAGCAGCTTATATAGAAGCAAAAATTCCTTTTGCGGCAGCTCGACACTTTCATTGCTCCTGCAAACAGTAAAGCTGTTATAATCAAGAGTTACGTTTCCGATAACAATTTTCCTTTCATGGGCGATCTGGGCGCGCCTCAGCAGGGCCTTGATTCGCAGCAGCAATTCTTGCTCATCAAAGGGCTTGGTAATATAGTCGTCCGTTCCGGCCAAAAATCCCTTGTGCTTGTCTGCCGGAAGCTGTTTTGCCGAAACCATCAGTATGGGAAGATTGTTGCCTGCTTCCCGTATTGTCTGTGTAAATTCGTAGCCATTTTAGGCATCATAATATCCAGCACCACAAGGTCAATATGCTCCTTCTCCATCAGCTCAAGGGCGGCTTCCCCGTTATCTGCAGTAAATACCGTATAGTTTTCGGCGGTTAAAATAGCCTTCAAAAGGCGTTGTGTATGTTTGTCATCGTCAACAATTAATATATGAAACATCTGTTTCCCCTCAAATCCGACAATTTCAAATGTTTAACTAACCATAAGAGATGAGTGATTCTTTTCTTTCAATAGCTCGCTTTTCAATATTCAATAGCTTGTTTTTCTAATATTCTCTACTAATTTTAAACTTGTGTCAATGCTCATATAAGTATTATTGCCGGCTATTATAAGGGAGCATAGCAACGCATTTTATGTATGTCATGCTTAAATATTATTTAAAAATCATATCCCGGTATTACAAATGTCATAATAATTAAGTTACAAATTACAGGTGTGGGGGAGGGGGAAAGCTTTTATGATTAAAGTACAATAAAACCTTAGAGGAGGAAAGGAAATGAAAAAATTTTTATGTATTATGTTGTGCTTGGCAATGTCACTCAGCTTACTGACTGCATGTAAGAAGTCTGATACATCAAATGATGGCTCCAATAACATAGGAAAGGACATAGTTGATAAGGCTGAAGACGAAGTCGGCAAGAACGACAAAAAGGAACACTATACCTTTGGTTACACCTGTATGGATGGTACCAACCCCTTCTTTGTAATCCTTGAGAAGACTATCCGTGAGGAAGTGGAAAAGAGAGGCGACAAACTGATTTCAACAGATCCCGCTAATGACGTAACTCTTCAGATTACACAGATCGAGGATATGATCACCCAGGGAATCGATGCTATCTTCCTTAACCCTGCAGAAGCAGAAGGTATCCTTCCTGCACTTGATATGTTAAAGGAAGCTGGAATCCCTATCATTAACTTCGATACTGAGGTTGCGGATCTTTCCTACGCACAGTCTTATGTTGGTTCCGACAACTACAATGCAGGCTATGTATGCGGCCTTGATTTGGTAGAGAAGAGACCTGAGGGTGGCAAGATTATCGTTTTGGATTCCCCGACAATGAATTCAATTACAGACCGTGTAAATGGATTCCTGAAGGCTATTGAAGGCAAAGGCTTTACAATAGTTGCACAGCAGGATGCAAAGGGTAACCTTGAGGTTGCCATGGGTATAGCAGAGGACCTGCTTCAGGCTCACGGTGATGTAGTAGCTATCTTTGGCGGAAATGATCCTACAGCCCTTGGAGCTTTGGCAGCAGCCAATGCAGCAGGCCTGACCGATTGCCTGATTTATGGTGTTGACGGTTCACCGGATATTAAAGCAGAGCTTGCTTCCGGAAATTCATTAATTGAAGGAACCGGTGCCCAGTCCCCTATCAATATCGCAAAAATCTCTGTTGAGGTTATGTACAAGTATCTGTCAGGGGAAAAGGTTGACGCTCGTTATCCTGTTGAAACATTCCTTATCACAAGTGACAACGTAAATGAATACGGCGTATCTGACTGGCAGTAATTTGACTCAGCTAAGGTAACCAGATGTACAAAAGGGGCTTATATGCAACACATAAGCCCCTTTGAATAATCAAGCATATTTGAATAAAGCAGGTGATGATTTGGAAGATAAAGTGCTCTTAAAAATGAAAAATATCCATAAAAGCTTCCCTGGTGTATATGCATTGAATTCGGTTGACTTCGAACTGAGAGCCGGAGAGGTTCATGCATTATTGGGGGAAAACGGCGCAGGCAAATCAACTCTGATTAAGGTTCTGGGCGGTATCTATACAGCCGATCAGGGAGAGATCTTTATTGAAGGAAAAAGGGTTGAAATCAAGGATGTTGTTACTGCGCAAAAATGTGGCATATCAATTATCCATCAGGAGCTTGTTCTTGTTCCGTATATGACTGTCGGGGAGAATATTTTCCTGGGCAGGGAACCGATGAAGGGTAAGTTTGTGGACAAAGCAAAGCTGCATGAGG
>JAAZDK010000170.1 GCA_012512855.1 Clostridiales bacterium | reverse complement strand
TAAAAACGATATATAAAACGAAAATATTAAGAGAAAAAAGTGCAACTCCCTTTAAAGGGAGTTGTTATTGTTCTGTGGAAATAGTGAAAAAATCTACTCCGGTGTAGTAATATTCAAGGATTTCCTTATAGGAGCTGCCTTCGTTTGCCATGGCATTGGCTCCGTACTGGCTCAGACCTATGCCGTGACCGGAGCCGTTGCATATTATACGGACATTTCCCTCGTAATTCTCTATGTAAAAATGATTTGACGGCAGTCCGGTGACCTTGGCAAATTCTTCTCCGGATACTGTAATATTGCCAAGGATTATTTTTAAAACATAGCCTGCGCTGTCTCTTGAATCTATTTTAACCTTATCAAAAAAATCGTCCTCCGAAAGCTCCAAACCGGGATAATGGCTTTTTAGGGTCGAAATAAAATCACTTACCGGAAATTCTTTAATTCTCAGGTAATTGGTGGAGGTTACATCCTGCTTGCTGGGAACGCTTACCAGATAGGGTATATCAATACCCCAGGCTTCGCTTGCACTGCGGGTGAAGCCGGAGCCTGTGTCAAAAAAAACGGGTAGTATCAATTCTCCCTCATAAACAAGAACCTCGCCCTTGGTGGCATAAACAGCATTTTCAAATTTTGAAAAGTATTCCTGATAGTTGTCACTGCCCCAGAATTGCTCCAGCATGTCAAGCCCGATATAGGACAGACCCAGATCAGAGGTGGAAAAGCTTTTTTTGCCCGGCCTTTCCTCAGATAAAAGCCGAATATTATACAAGGCATAGGTTCTGGCTATAACCGCCTGGGCCTTTAGGGCATCCATATGATAGCCTGCCGGCATGTTGGCGGCCACAACTCCCAGCAGATACTCATCAAAGCTTAATTCTTTTTTTACACCGTTCAGATCATAGTAAATGGTAAATTCCAATTTATTTATGAGACCAGCCTTGTTTTGTCCTGTTAATATCGAAGTCAGCAAAAAGGGTACAAGCAGCACTATTACAGCTACAGCAAGTCCTTTATATATTATTTTTCTCATAACTACCATGCCCTTCCTATTGCCGGGCGGGACCTGTTTGAGTCCGCCAAATTTGGCAATTACTTAAATACATTATATTTTATGCTGCTGGGGATTATGAGAAGAATTAAGGTTTGTAAAACGGATAAAAGCCGCAAAACAACCTGCGGGGTCGCTTTGCGGCTTAAAAGGCTTGGATGAATTTTTATTAAAAAATTTTAATGTGGCGTAATGAATACAGATTTATATTATTACCTCACCCATAGTGTCCCTGCCTACAAAGGCTGCATTTCCTTCATCTGTATCAACATGCATGGCCAGGGCAAAGTTTTCATGTACTCTTACTACAACCTCTCCGAAGGTTACTTCTCTGGGAGAGTTAATCTTAACCTTTACAATCTGCTTGTCCTCAACGCCAAATTCTTCAGCGTCCTTGGGAGTCATATGGATATGTCTTTTTGCTACGATAACTCCTTTATCAAGGGTTACCCTGCCTTTTTCTGTTTCAATAATAATACCGGGTGTACCTTCTATATCTCCGGATTCTCTTAATACACCTTCAACTCCTAATGAATAGCAGTCGGTTAATGAAAGCTCAACCTGTGATTCCTTTCTGACGGGACCCAATATTGCAACGTTATTGAAGGTTCTCTTCTTTCCGATAATATTTACACGTTCCTTGCAGGAATATTGTCCTGGCTGAGATAACCATTTGTCCGGAGTCAGCTCGTAGCCCTCGCCAAACAATATATCCACATGCTCCCGTGATAAATGCACATGTCTTGCAGATACCTCTACCAATACTTCCTTTTTCATTTTTCGTATCTCCATTCTCGCTTATTGCGTATAAATTATTTTTTCACTACACCTTAATATATAATGATTCACTAATTTGGTCAATCCAAAAATGAAAGATTTTTCGATCCTATTTCGCAGATCAGAAAATATTCCTGCAAGTGCGCAATGTTCTGAAATAATGCATTCCAGGCTAATTAATAGTGTATCAAATAATTTACTGAAAATTCAAAGAACCGGGTGGAATATGAAATTTACAGATTTTCAAGATTAAAAAATCGTAAATAGCTTGTTTTTCCTTTACAAAGTTTTTTTAAAGTGTTAAAATTATGTCGATTTACAAGGCCACATGACCTTTGCTTATATAAAGGAGGATTTTAACATGTCTAGAGCAAAACAGACTATGGATGGCAACACCGCTGCGGCTCACGTCGCGTATGCGTTTACTGAGGTTGCTGCCATCTATCCTATCACACCCTCAAGCCCCATGGCCGATTTTGTTGACCAGTGGTCAGCTTTAGGGCGTAAAAACATTTTCGGCAACCAGGTTAAGGTTGTAGAAATGCAATCCGAAGCCGGTGCTGCAGGAACTGTTCACGGTTCACTTGCTGCAGGTGCATTAACCACAACATTTACAGCATCACAGGGTCTTCTACTGATGATCCCCAACATGTACAAGATCGCCGGCGAGCTGCTGCCCAGCGTATTTCATGTATCCGCACGTGCAGTAGCCACTCATGCACTCAGCATATTTGGCGATCATAGTGATGTTTATGCCTGCCGCCAGACAGGTTTTGCCATGCTGGCTGAATCTAACCCGCAGGAGGTTATGGACTTAAGTGCGGTTGCACACCTGGCATCAATTGAGGGCAGAGTTCCTTTCATTAACTTCTTCGATGGCTTCAGAACATCACATGAAGTCCAGAAGATAGAAGTATGGGACTATGAGGATTTGAAAGAAATGTGCAACATGGATGCTGTTAAGGAGTTCCGTGACAGTGCGTTGAATCCGGAGAAACCGGCTATGCGTGGTTCACATCAGAACGGTGATATATTCTTCCAGCATCGTGAGGCTTGCAATACAGTATATGACAATCTGCCGGCTGTTGTTGAGAAATACATGGCAAAAGTCAACGCCAAGCTGGGCACAAATTATGATTTGTTCAATTACTATGGCGCAGATGATGCAGACCGTGTCATCGTAGCTATGGGTTCCGTATGTGATACAATTGAAGAGGTTGTTGATTACCTGAATGCTAAGGGCGAGAAGGTTGGTCTTATCAAGGTTCGTCTGTATCGTCCCTGGGCATCAAATTCATTCCTTAAGGTGCTTCCCAAGACAGTTAAAAAGCTTGCTGTTCTTGATCGCACCAAGGAGCCCGGTTCATTTGGCGAGCCGCTGTATCTGGATGTAGCTGCAACTCTCCGTGAAGCAGGACTTAATGATATAGTTCTGGCAGGCGGCCGTTATGGTCTTGGCTCAAAGGATACTCCTCCGTCATCAATCTTTGCAGTATACACAGAGCTTAAGAAGGATGAGCTGAAGAAGCGCTTCACCATCGGTATCATTGATGATGTTACCAACTTAAGCCTTCCGGAGGTTAAGCCTGCGCCTATTACAGCTGCAAAGGGTACTGTGGAATGCAAATTCTGGGGTCTTGGCGGTGACGGAACAGTTAGTGCCAATAAGAACTCTATTAAGATTATCGGTGACCATACAGACAAATACGTTCAGGCTTACTTCCAGTATGACTCAAAGAAGACCGGTGGCGTGACAATTTCCCATCTCCGCTTTGGCGATAAACCTATTAAGAGTACATATTATATCAACCAGGCAGACTTAGTTGCATGCCACAGTCCGTCCTACATTGTAAAGGGCTACAAGATGGTTCAGGATGTTAAGCCGGGTGGTATTTTCCTTATTAACTGCTCCTGGACCGATGAGGAGCTTGGTACAAAGCTGAATGCAGCTGCCAAGAAGTACATTGCAGATAACAATATTCAGGTTTATACAATTAACGCTGTTGAAATAGCACAGAAGATTGGTAAGGGCAAGCGTACCAATACCATCCTTCAGTCAGCATTCTTCAAGCTGGCCAACATTATGCCTATTGAGGATGCAATCAAATACATGAAGGAGGCCGCCAAGAAATCATACGGCAAGAAGGGCGATGCTGTTGTTGAGATGAACTACAAGGCAATAGAAGCCGGTGTAGAGGCCCTTCATAAGGTTGAGGTACCTGCATCATGGGCTAATCCTGAAGCAGAGC
>JAAZDK010000169.1 GCA_012512855.1 Clostridiales bacterium | reverse complement strand
CAATTTTCCAAAGCAAGCTCTTCTTTATTTTTTCATCTGCCTGTGCAAACAGCTGCTCATTGATACCGCTGTCGTCCGAGGCCAGTCTCAGCAGTTCCCTGTCGTAATATGGAATTCCAAGCTGCTCGGAAAGCATCTTGCCGATTGTTCTGCCGCCGCTGCCATAGCCTCTGGCAATTGTTATTACATAATTTTCCATACTAATTACCACGCCCTCCTTCACATCTGCTTATACCGCAAAGCGCTCATATATCTCCATTACCATTTTAGTTCATATATACATCTAATATGCCTATTCTCCCGCTATTCACCAAGATAAGCCTTCTTGACAGATTCATTATTCATAAGCTTTTTAGCGTCATCTGCCAATACAATCCTGCCTGTCTCCAGAACATAGGCTCTGTCGGCAATGGATAAGGCCTTCTTGGCATTTTGCTCAACCAGAAGCACGGTGGTGCCGCTTTCACTTATACTCTTGATAATATCGAAGATCTCACCCACAAGAATTGGTGAAAGTCCCATCGACGGCTCATCCATCAACATGATTTTAGGCCTGCTCATCAAGGCGCGTCCCATGGCAAGCATCTGCTGTTCACCGCCGCTTAAGGTTCCGGCAAGCTGGTTTTTTCTTTCCATCAGCCTGGGAAATCTTTTATATACGCTTTGCAGGGTCTCTTCTATCTCGGATTTATCCTTACGCGTAAATGCTCCCATAAGAAGGTTTTCATATACGGTAAGCTGCGCAAATACATGCCTCCCTTCGGGGACATGGGCTATTCCCAGTGAAACTATCTTATGGGGAGCTATCTTTTGCAAATTAACTCCCTCATATAATACCTCACCTGCTTTGGCACTTATCAGGCCGGTGATGGTACGCAATATAGTCGTCTTGCCGGCTCCGTTGGCACCGATTAGGGCTATAACCTCACCTTCGTTAACGGTAAAGGATACATCCTTGAGAGCCTGGATAACTCCATAATAAACCTGTAAATTTCTTACTTCCAGCATTGTAGTATCCTCCATTATTCGCCCAGATATGCTTTTATTACCTCAGGATTGTTAAGTACATCCTGCGGCAGGCCGTTTGCCAGCTCCATACCGAAATTCAGTACAAATATCTTCTCACAAATGCCGGCTACCAGCTTCATATCGTGCTCAATCAGCAATATCGTAACACCAAATTTTTCCCTGATTAGAGTAATGGTTTTCATCAGCTCCTCGGTCTCTGCAGGATTCATACCTGCAGCAGGCTCATCCAGCAGTAAAAGCTTTGGATTTGTAGCAAGGGCTCTTGCAATCTCAAGCTTTCTCTGCTTTCCGTATGGCAGGTTGGCTGATAAGGTAGCTGCCTCCTTGTCCAGATCAAATACCTTAAGTATATCATATGCCTTTTCGGTCATAAGCTTTTCCGTCCTGTAATATGACGGTAGCCTCAGTATTCCGGCAAGTGTTGTATACTTGTATTGATTATGAAGGCCGGTCTTTACATTATCCAGAACCGTAAGGTTTTTAAAAAGCCTTATATTTTGAAAGGTTCTGGCTATTCCCGCCTTGTTTATTTCAATCGGACTTTTTCCGCTGATATTTTCTCCATCCAGAATAATTATTCCGCTGTCAGGCTTGTATACTCCGGTAAGCAGATTAAATACTGTTGTCTTACCGGCTCCGTTTGGCCCGATAAGTCCATACAGCTCGCCCTTCTGAATTGTGATGTTGAAGGAATCCACCGCCCGCAAGCCTCCGAAGGAGATGCTTAAGTTCTTAACTGACAACATTTCCATAAGCTATACCTCCCCCTGTGTTTTTTTCCTGAAAATGCTCCCGAGTGAATACTTCTTCCTCCAGGCTATGCATGTGGGATTCCAGTTTAAAATCATCATAATTATAAGTACTATTGCATATATCAGCATTCTGTAATCCTGCAGGAAACGAAGATATTCGGGAAGAAGGGTAAGTATTACTGATGCAATTATCGAACCACGAATGTTTCCTATGCCTCCCAAAACCACAAATACCAGAATCATGATAGACATGTTGTAGCCGAAATTCTTAGGGGTCGCATTAAGGGAGGAAATATTGTGGGCATACAAAACACCTGCGACACCCGCCAGGGCGGCTGTTATTGTGAAGGCAAGAATTCTGAATTTGGTTACATCTATACCCATAGCCTCGGCAGCAATTCTGTTGTCACGAATGGCCATAATGGCCCGGCCTGACCGTGAGTTAATCAGATTTGCCACTATTATAAAGGTAGCTATCAAAAGCAGGGTTGATACGGTGAAATTGGTATCCTGGGGAGTACTTGTAATTCCCTGCGGACCGTTTATTATCAGGGTTCCATCCCCCTGCAGCTTCAAGGATGCGGCATCCTTCAATGAAAAATGGAAGCCCTTACTGTCATAGCCTACAAAAATAGTATTTAGCACATTCTTGATTATTTCACCAAAGGCCAGGGTTACTATGGCAAGGTAGTCGCCTCTAAGCCTCAGCACCGCCACTCCGATAAACATGCCGAAGATCGCGGCAGCCAGAGCACCGACAAAAATAGCCAGTGTAAATCTTATAAATGTATTTGGAATCAGATTGATGGTACATTTGGAAAAGAAGGCGGATGCAAATGCACCGATACACATAAAACCTGCCTGTCCCAGACTCAACTCACCGAGTATTCCTACCGTCAAATTCAACGAAACCGCCAGAATGGAATAATAGCAAAAGGGCACCAATAAGCCCTTCATCAGGTATGACATCATTCCTGCCGCTATCATTATCTGGCACATTGCATATACCACAATAATGGCTGCTATCGTAATTAAGTTGTATTTTGCATCTTTACTGAGATTAACCTTCATAATATTTTTCTTCATCAGGGAGTCACCTACACTTTCTCATGAAGCTTTTTACCCATTATTCCCGTAGGCTTTATAAGAAGAACAAGAATAAGGATTAAAAATACTATGGCATCTGCCAACTGGGTGGAAATATAGGCACTGCTTAAAATCTGTATTATACCCAGCAGAACTCCTCCAATCATGGCTCCCGGTATGGAACCGATACCTCCGAAAACTGCAGCCACAAAGGCCTTGATACCGGGCATCGCGCCTGATGTCGAGCTTAAGTTAGGGTAGGTCGAGAACATCAGGGCACTTGCCACCCCCGCCAAGGCTGACCCAATGGCAAAGGTAATTGCGATTGTTTTGTTGACATTGACTCCCATCAGGACAGCTGCATCCTTATCCTCAGATACGGCTATCATGCTGCGGCCAACCTTCGATTTTTTAATAAATAGATTTAGTATTACCATAATTATAATACACAGAGGAATCGTTACGAGCGTCTCACCTGTGATTGTTAATTTTCCGTCCGCCAGCTTGAGCGCAGGCACATTAATTACTGATGTAAAGGATTTAGGATTGCTGCCATATACTAATAACGCAACATTTTGCAGAAAATAGCTGACACCGATTGCAGTAATCAGTACCGCCAGGGATGAAGCCTTACGAAGAGGTCTGTATGCTATACCTTCAATTGTCACTCCCAGCAGCGTACATATTACTATTGCCGCCAGTACCGAGATCAGTGGATTAATCCCTGCCAGACTCATCAAAGTGTAAATGACAAAACCACCCACCATTATTACATCGCCATGGGCAAAGTTCAGCATCTTTGCTATTCCATAAACCATGGTATAGCCAAGGGCAATGATTGAATATACACTTCCCAAGCTTATACCTTTTATTAAGTATGACAAAAAGCTCATAACTACCCCCGTTTATGTTTGTATTCAATGAACTATCCCGTTTTTTTCTTTAACATTGTAGCACAGAAAAGTGCCTCGTACAACTTTTAATCCTTATTATTTTGGCTTATTTTATTAAAAAAATGATAATATGAGTTTTCTCCGCCAATATTGATTGCCACCTTATGCCAATCTCCGGCAGAGCAAGATTTATCGCTTTCAGATAACGTGAATTTAGGTCATATTAAGCATCTTGATTAATAAAATCCGCACCAATCCCTGGTTTAATAGTTAAATTCTGAGAAATGTCCGATAGAATAAATATACAGAGGGCATATTAGTCCCTCTGTATATTTAATAGAATTTATACTTAAGATCTGCTGCAATAATTACAATTTTATATTACAGAGCCTTAATCCGATTGTGCAGCTTATTCTGCCAGAGCATATTCGCCATTTACAACCTTGTAAACTCTGGGCTGCTTGTTTACTTCACCAGTAGATGACCATGTCATTTCCTTACCGGTAAGACCGTCTACTTTAATCTTCAGCATAGCAGCCTTAAGGGCGTCACCAAGTTCTTTTATGCTCATATCAGCTGTAGCACCGCTCTCCTCTATGGCAGCCTTTATAACGTAAATAGCATCATATGCATCGGCAGCAAACTGGTTGGGAAGCTCACCATAAGCAGCCTTATAGTCCTTAACAAATTTAGTAGTCTGATCATCAATACCTTCTACAGCAGCGAAAGGAGCAAGCAAAATTACACCTTCTGCCAATGAAGTGTCAAAGTTCTCAACATTAAGTATACCGTCCATACCGTCGCAACCGAAGAATATCGGCTTATAGTCCATTGATGCCGCCTGCTGTAGTATCAATGATGCTTCCTGATAATAGATAGGAAGGAAAACAAGCTCTGCTCCACCATCCTTAGCCTTCTGCAGCTGAACTGAAAAGTCTGTCTTGTTATCGGAGGTAAATGCCTCGTCGGCTACTATCTCAAGGCCCTGTTTTTGTGCCTCTTCCTTAAAAGTAGCCTGGATACCTGATGAATATATATCTGAGCTGTCATATATGATAGCAACCTTCTTAGCCAATCCTGTTTCTGCTATATATTTTGCAGATGCAATACCCTGATTGGGATCTGTAAAGCATACCTGGAATACATTGCCGTACTTCAGTACATCGGTAGAAGAAGCACTGGGTGTAATCTGGAACATGCCATCCTGTTTGGTCTTTTCAATAACTGCAGCACAAGCGCCGCTGGTTACCGTACCCATCATGATGTTCATGCCCTTATCCTTCAGAATATTGTAAGCATTAATAGCCTTTTCCTGGTCACCCTCGTCATCCTCGTAGCTGAATTTAATCTTTACACCATTAATGCCGCCAGCTTCATTAATCTCTTTTACAGCCAGCTCGGCGCCATTCTTTACTCCCATGCCATATGCTGCATAGCTGCCTGTTAATGGGCCGCTTCCTCCTATGTAAAACACCTTTTCGCCATCCGATGCCTTATCAGCCTTCTTGCCGCAGCCTGCAAAAAGGGCCGCTATCATAGACAAGGTAAGGCCTATACCAACAATCTTCCTCATACAATTTTTCATGAAATCTCCTCCTGTCTAATATAGGAATAATAGGATCTAAGCTTCATCAGCCATGTAATTTTGCCAGAAGTGCCAATGAATCTCTTAAATACATGCCTATATATTAACTTGAAGGATCACAGTTTGTCAATATAATCTTTTAACAGTATAATTCTTTAATACGCCAAAGGATTTACAGAAACAGGGCTGATTATTATTATTGCAGCTCACCGCCGCATTTGTCACAGAACTCAAGGCCCTCCAGGGTTATGCCTCCACAATCGGGGCAGATTATTCTAGCAGGCGCAATCTCTATTTCCACCAGCTCATATTCCTCCTCATCCTCCGGCTTGTTGCCGTCCGGGTTTACACAGCCTTCCTTGCCGACTGCAGTTTGAGCCTCTTTTGTCTCCCCGCTGTCAGCCGTTTCCGAAATCCTGCCGGAATTTTTCCTGATAAGCCTGCCAATTAATGACATATAACCACCCTCCAAACTTATGTCAGCCCTGATAAAGCCGCCGGCTTTATTCACCCGCCATCAGCAGCTTGTGATTATGAATACCACGCATTTCTATAATAGGTACACCTTTTCCCTCGACATATTCCTTGGTTATTATAACTTTGCCGATATTGTCATCCTTGGGGATTTCATACATGATATCCAGCATTATTTCCTCCAGGATGGCTCTTAATGCCCTGGCTCCGGTATTTTTGGCCATAGCCTTGTCCGCTATGGCTTCCATGGCCTCAGGAGCAAAGATAAGCTCCACCTCATCCAGTGCCAGCAGCTTCTGATATTGCTTGATTATCGCATTTTTCGGCTCATAAAGAACTTTTATCAGCATTTCCTTTGTAAGCCCTTCAAGGGTAAATACTATCGGTAGTCTCCCAAGGAACTCCGGTATCATGCCAAATTCCCTGAGGTCTTCGTTGTTGACCTTCTGCAGAATGTTAGGGTCATTGTCATATTTGTCTTTAAGCTCAGCCCTGAAGCCGATTGATGACTGTCTGGTCAGTCTGGCCTTGATTATCTTTTCAAGCTCCGGGAAGGCACCGCCGCATATAAAAAGTATGTCACGGGTATTTACAGTTACAAGGGGAACCATGGCATTTTTAGAGGATGCTCCTACTGGTACCTCAACATCCGCCCCCTCAAGGAGCTTCAAAAGCCCCTGCTGAACCGACTCACCGCTGACATCCCTGCTGGTGGTGTTGCGCTTCTTGGCTATCTTGTCTATTTCATCAATAAATACAATACCCCGCTGTGCCTTTTTTACATCATTCCCTGCAGCCGCCAGCAGCTTGGATATGACACTTTCAACATCATCTCCTATATAGCCCGCTTCTGTCAGTGATGTTGCATCCGCTATCGCCAGCGGCACGTTTAGGAGCTTTGCCAGGGTTTTTACAAGATAGGTCTTGCCGCTTCCTGTCGGGCCAATCATCAGCATATTGGACTTTTCTATCTCCACATCATGGTCCGCACCTGCTCCGATTCTTTTATAATGGTTATATACGGCTACAGATATAACCTTCTTGGCATGCTCCTGTCCTATGATATATTCATCCAGCTTTGCCTTGATTATATGGGGAGCCGGTATCTTGCTTCTGTCAAATGCTATTTCCGCCCCTGCTTCATCAGCCTCCGGCTTCTTAACCTTTTGCGCCTTCGGGATATCGTTCTGCATAAAGGACAGGTTAATCATATTAGGTGAGAAGCCCATTATCTGAAAATAAGGATTATCACCCTTATTTAAGGCATCAAAGGTCTTCTGCATGCAGTCGGCACAGATACATATCTGGTTGGGTATATGTATCATTTTGCCCGCCTTGCTCTCAGGCCTTCTGCAGAGATAGCAAACCTGCTCAAATTTCTTGTCGTCATCCCCGCCTGAGGAGGAATTTTTCTTATCTATTTCAATTTTGTCAAAATCATCATTCTTATTGCTCATAATGACCTTACCTTTCTTCCAATCTGCAATATGCAGCTAAACCAGATTCTTCTGCTACCTTATTTAAAGCCACTTCAATCCATAGATTTAAAATGGTTTATGATATTATATCGTAAAAATCATGTGCAGACAATAGCCAACTGCATAGCAGGATAACGGCTGCATATCTGCAGGGTAAATGCATTAATAAATGTATTAATAAATTAGAAATAAGGGAATGCCCGATATGAACATTCCCTTCATATTAAACTATTTTATACAATTATATCTCTTATTGCTGGTATACGTGCTTAATTCTCTTTTAATGCTGGGTTCTCATCAGCCATCTGATATTAAATCCTGCCTATTCGGTCAGATTCGGATTTTTGCCCAGAGTAACCGTAACCATATTTTCCTTGTATTGCCCGTTTTCATAGCGCATATAGGTTAGCTTTACATTTGTTCCGACACGCCTGCTGTTTACATATTCACGAAGCTGCGAGATTGAGGTTATCTTGATTTCATCAACCTTTATGATTATATCTCCCTGCTGCAAACCAGCCTTCTGCGCCGGTCCGCCTTCCACCGTCTCATACACATATACACCTACAGGCATATTATATGCTTCAGATACATCCTCGGTTACATCGGTGCCGCTTATGCCCAAAAAGCCTTGCTCATGCTCGCTCAGGATCTCACGGCTCATAAGCTCGTTTATTATTGGGATGGCAGTTGATATAGGTATTGCAAAGCCCATACCCTCAACTTCCTCTTTGGCATATTTTACAGAATTTATTCCTATAACCTCACCCTTTGAATTCAGCAGGGCTCCACCGCTGTTTCCGGGATTGATGGCAGCATCTGTCTGAAGCAGAATCATCTTCTTGGTTTTCAGATATCCGTCGGATACCTCAACCTCACGATCCTTTGCACTGATATAGCCTACTGTAACAGATTGTCCGTAGCCCAGTGCATTGCCTATTGCAATTGCCAGCTCTCCCACCTTAACCTCATCAGAATTGCCCAGCTTAGCTACGGTTATCTTATCCAGGGTTTCCTTCGGTATATCGGCAATATCCAAAGCCACCACAGCCAGATCGGCCGCTACATCGCTACCCTTGATAATAGCATTTGCCTCATTGCCGTCAACAAAGGTTACAGTAATTTCCCCTGCTCCCTGTACAACATGATTATTGGTGGCCACCAGGATTTCCTTCTCTGTTCTGCCAACAATAATACCTGAGCCGCTTCCAGGTATATCATAGCTCTGGCCAAACCAGTTGCTTTGCCTTGTAATGCTGGTTATTGATACTATGGAGGGCAGATTTTTTTCTATAACATCAGATACAACCGATATGTCGGATACCGTAATCGAAGACGGCTTTGTATAGGAGATTTCATAGCCGCTGCTGTTATTGTCCAATACATCCAAAACTCTTTCAACGGATTTTTCAGGATAAATAACCGAATACAGCCTCTGGAAGCCTATAAAGCTTGCCGCAGCTATAAGGCCAAAGCACAGAGCCTTCGCCGTAAACTGCATTAGCCTGACAAAACGCTTCGGCTTCTTATCCTTTTTTGCAGGCTTGTTTCCGCTGTTGTTATATTGGTTATAATAATTACCATAAGGATTTGTATTATCGTAGCTATATTGACCGTTATTGAACTGGCTTTGCTGATAGCCGCCTCCAGGCTGGGGATTGTAATTGCTTGACCAGGACTGCTGATAGCTGTCTGCAGGATTTGGCTGCTGATAGGCCCCTGCATTAGGCTGAGGCTGATAACCGGCTGCTGTTTGCTGCTGGTAAGGCCCCGGCGTACTCTGCTGTGCATAGACTCCTGACTCGTTTGGCTGCAGCTGATTGCTGCTGCCTGTATTTTGTCCGGCCTGATATAAGCCGCCTGCACTCTGTCCGGCCTGATATAAGCCGCCTGCATTTTGTCCGGCTGAATTATTTGAGTTATAGCCGTAATAGGGGCTGCCCCCAGCAGGGGCCGTCTGACTGTCGTTCTGAAGCTGCTCGGCATAAAAGCTGTAATCCGGCAGAGAGCTGTCCTCCCGCTTTTGATTGCCGGCCTCAATATTGTAATTAATATCGTTATTATTGAAAGATGCATAATTGTCTGCATCATTAGCTGCGTTACTCATTCCATAGCTTTCGGGATTATTTGTGTTATACTGATTGTTATTTTCAAATTCGGACATTGATAATCTCCTTTCCAAACTTATGGTATAATATTGCTGACCAACTGCTCTGATTTGCTTTAAGTCTATCAGCATTTTGTGTTTAGTTTGTGAAAAAATTTAAAATTAATCGTGAAAAACTCCTCCGAATCCCTCTTCATATAACGGCTTGATTTAATCAGACCATACCATCAATTTACTTATCAGCTTTACATAGCTTTTATACTTTATTATATATGTAAAAATACTTCAAAATAAGACACAGCCTAAACCATGACGGTTCTTTTCCGGTCCATATATCTGCAGACCGATTTCTTCCGGGCACAAGCAGGTATATGACAAGGCCTGTCCCGGCCTGATAAACAAATAAACATCACTCGAATAAGCAGATATTTAAGGTCATTTAACAAATCTTAAGAAAAATTTTATTGTTGAAATCTGCACAATCATGTATTATAGTAGAGAAGTTGTACTGGAATTGCAAGTCATGTAAATAAAAAGAAGTCGTTTTTTGAAAACATTTACCGCCGTAAATCGTCAAATATTAAATAAATCAACATAAAGATAATTATCCACATAATTTTACAATTGTCAATTATGTAAAAAGTAAAGCGTCAAAGCAGGTGATGTTATGATTAAAGATAATCAGAAAACCTTTAACAGACTACATGTACTCATGGATGCCTGTATTATAGTTATTTCCTATCTGCTGACATATTATTTGCGTTTCTATGTTTTATTAAAATATATACCCTTTTTCAGACTTGCTGCGGATGAGAAATTCTACCCGGTGGGCAAATATGCAGAAAGCCTGCTGGTTATAGTACCTGTATATCTGTTTATTTATTATTTTTCCCATCTGTATACGCCAAAACGCAGCAAGCGCAGAGTATCCGAAGCCTTCAATATCATAATTGCCAACACTATAGGTATAGCCCTGCAAACTTCCTTCCTGTATATAATTGAGGAGTTTAATATTTCCCGTAAGTTTCTCGGCTTATTCTACCTGATGAACATTTCCCTGACCCTGCTGTCCCGCCTGATCATAATGCAGGTATTAAGATACGTCAGACGCAAGGGCTATAATCTGAAGCATGTTCTAATGGTAGGATACGGACAATCTGCCGAAGCTTATATCGACCGAATATTTAATAACCCTCAGTGGGGATACTATATACATGGAATATTGGATGATACTATTGAAGTAGGAACCATGTACAAAAAGGTACCGGTAATCGGCAGTATTGATCATCTTGAAGCCTTTCTGGCCAAGATGAATCTTGATGAAATTGTAATAACCATCAGCATAAAAGAATACCAAAAGCTTGAGAAAATTGTTGCAATATGCGAAAAATCAGGTGTCCACACTAAATTTGTCCCTGATTATTACAGCTTTATGCCCACCACCCCTTACACCGAGGACATCTTTGGTTTGCCTGTAATAAATATACGAAATGTACCCCTCAGTAATTTCTCAAACAGATTTATCAAGCGTCTGGTAGACCTGATTGGAGCCACCGTCGCCCTTATTATTTTTGCAATACCAATGCTGCTGGTGGCACTAATAATCAAACTGACCAGCCCGGGTCCGGTGATATTTTCGCAAATCCGTATCGGCAGGCACAACAAGGAATTTAAAATGTATAAATTCCGCTCTATGGAGGTTCAGCCGGACAATGAAGAAAGGAAGGCATGGACAACTCCAAAGGATCCCCGTGTAACGGGAATTGGCAAATTCATCCGTAAGACAAGCCTGGATGAGCTGCCCCAGCTCTTCAATGTTCTAAAGGGGGATATGAGTCTTGTCGGGCCAAGACCCGAACGTCCATTTTTTGTAGAAAAATTTAAGGAAGAAATCCCCAGATATATGATCAAGCATCAGGTTGCTCCCGGTCTTACAGGTTGGGCGCAGATTAACGGATACCGCGGTGATACATCTATTAAAAAGCGCATAGAGCATGATTTGTATTATATTGAAAACTGGTCATTAGGACTTGACTTCAAGATAATATTTTTAACCTTTTTTAAGGGCTTTATTAACAAGAATGCATATTAACCACTGTTGTGCTTTTTGACTGGAAAGGTAAGGACGTAAAGCTATGGCACAAGGCAAACGCAGGAAAAATGCAAAAAGAAACGGTCTGCTGCTGGGAATTTGCGCAGCACTTATCATTGTAGTGTGTGTACTTCTTGGAGTACTAAAGCTAAATCAATCTCTTGACAAAATAAATATCGTCGATGAGGACGACAAGGATATCATAGTAAATGATGAAGTAAAAACAGATAAGGGTTACAGAAATATTGCAATCTTTGGGGTGGATTCCAGAAGAAACTCCCTGGATAAGGGCACCCATAGTGATTCAATAATTATAGCCAGCCTGAATAAAGAGACCAAGGACGTAAAACTGGTCTCCATCTACAGGGATACCTACGCCAATATTCCGGATATAGGCTACAAGAAAATTAATGCAGCCTTTTTCAACGGAGGATATTCCCTGGCCCTAAGCACCATCAATCAAAACTTTGATCTTGATATAACGGAATATGTGACAGTTAATTTCAAGGCTGTGGTGGATGCGGTGGATCTGGTAGGCGGAATTACACTTGATATTACAAAGGAAGAGCTGCCCTATGTTAACGGCTATATAAATTCCCTCAATGAAATAAACGGCACCTCGGTTGCCCATCTTAAATCAGCCGGTACCCAGCTGGTTAACGGTACCCAGGCTACCGCCTATTCCAGAATCCGCTATACAAAGGGTGCTGACTACAAGAGGACGGAGCGACAAAGAATCGTTATACAAAAGGTATTTGAAAAGGTTAAGAAATCAGACCTTGCCACTATAAACGAAATGATAGACACCATTTTCCCTCAGGTGGCAACCAACCTTGACAAAATGGAAATTCTAAGCCTGGCAAAGGATGTATTCTCATACGACATAGTTGATCAGACCGGCTTCCCTTTCGAAAAGGATGCCCACAGCTATAAGGGGGTTTCATATGTATTCCCCATCAACCTGGCTGACAATGTTAAAAGGCTCCATGAATTTCTTTTCGGAAACAGCGAATATAGCCCCAGCAGAACAGTGCAGGAATATTCGGATTATATAGAAGGGATAAGAAAAAGCTGAAGCCCTAAATCAAGAACCACTGATATATTTAGCATTATGATGGCAAAAATATCGCCTAACAAAGCCCTGCCTAAAATTGTCATTTTGACTTTATGGCAGGGCATTCATTATTTTTGATTAATCTATACTATTGCATACATTTTAGCAGTTACAGGCACATATTGATTTTTAAAACGGAAGAGCACTTCATGATATACTAAATTATCGAGAGCATTATTTATCATATTTTCAAGCTTGAAACTACTTACTATTTCTTCCGGAACTTTTTTTCCTCTTAAGTCGTTTTTTATCTCATTATAAATACTATTATAATCAAACTTTTCTTTTTTTTGCATTATTACACTAGTTATATACCATTGTAAATCTGCATCATTATAAATTTTATAATCACTATTAGCCATAAACACTCTCCTATCAATTAATAAGAGTATTATTATACTATCATATTATGCTTATTACGTCAATAATTTATTGATCCTTTTTTTTACTTCGAGTTTAATTACTGTACCTATTTCCTGTCCTATTTCTTTTCTTAATTTTTTCAGATAAGCGGGATCTTTTATTTTTTCATTAGTATTGACATTAACATATATATAAAAATACGGAAAACTTAATCTTATATTTGATAAAACCTCCCTTATATTAGAATAATCGTAATATCTACTAATCTCACCATTATTATCATATATATATGCATTTCCATTCAAATATCCTAATGAGAAATCGATCCATTTAAATATATAGTCGAAGATACTATTCTCCTCTAGTACCTTTTTAATTGATTTAACAAACACATCCTCTCCCAAAATTGATTTTACACCAGTCCAATTGCATTTTTCTAAATCATTTAGCAGATTAGTTAAGGAAGTAATATCAATATTATTTTTACTGCCGGTAATTCCTTCTGTAATATCATTTTTAATTTCACTAATATCATTCTCCATTGCTTTGTTTATTTCCATAAATTCAGTGTATCTTTTAATTAAAGAATAGTGGCGCCTTTCATTTAAAAATATTTCTTTTAGATAATTCTGACATCTTAATAAGTCATCATTTTTTATTCCATCCTCTACCATATGCTTATGTAATAAACCATTAAGCCAACTGTCATTCCATTGAATAAAATTTAATACTAAATTCTTAGTACTATATACTGTATCTATCGTCTTCCAAAGTCCACTTATATCAGAAAAATATGCTGAATTATTTATCTTTTTCTCATTTTCTGTAGCATTTAAATAATCCTTCATTAGTATTTTTACAGCTTCCTGATATAAACACGCTATTTTTGTACTTCTATGGTGATAATTTATTGTCGTAAAAACTTTATATCTGTTGATCAAGACTTCATCCATCAAGGCTATGTTTTTATCGCTAAAGCAAACAGCTACTCTTTCACCTAAACTATCTTCTACTATTCCAAGTCTTGCCGTGTTTATTAATCTTTTATATGATATACCACCCCATAGCATTCCTGAATTTTGTGAATCGCGCACTACAAAGTCTAGACGATCAGTGTCTATTATACCATCTACAACACTGTGTAGTTCAGCCCAAAAAATATTCTTGTTTCTTAAAATAGCAAATACAAATTCAACAATTGAAAGGTAGAATAGTGTATATATTATTTCCTTTTCACTAATTACTTCTCTTTCATTTGTAAAAGCCAGCTCTTTTGGTATTACATAATTAAAAATATTCTTGACTACCTGAACGCCTATCATTTCATGCAAATCATCGTTTTTACTGTATTCATTTTTTATTGCCATCAAATTATCAATTTGATTAACATGTTTACTGTCCAAAGATCTATATTTCTCAATTATTTTTTTATAATCATTTTGTCTGACAGTTCTTTTTTCTAATGCTACTATTTCATCATAAAGATCTGCTAATACCTTTTCAATAATGTGACTCTGAGGCGGATGACCACAATCATGCAGTAATCCCACAATTCTAAGTGATTGCATTAAGCATAGGAATAAAAAAAGGTTATATGAATCCAAACCACTGGGAGCTAAATTTATCAGACAGTTATTGCCAAAAACAGAGCATAAATTTTTACAGATTATCTCTTTGATTTTATCTATATCGTAATATCTATTAATATAATCTATTATATCAAGTGTTTTGTCTCCTAAATTAATTATAATATTTTCTCCGTTTTTAATGAAATCAATTATTTTACCAAATTCCTTATCAGCATAAGCAAATAGCTTCTCTAAAGCTGGATCACTACTTGAATTTATTGCTGCATTATAAAAAATATCTGAGGTTAATTGCATAGTACCTAAGGAATGTTCAAATCTTTTTGTTCTGTTCGGAGGAAATGTCAAATAAACTGTTGAGCTTTGATTGACATCGTGCAAACGATTAAAGAAAGGAGTACTGATAATTTTATTTTCAAATTCTGTACAATAAATAGTACCATGTATATTATCTACTATTTGATGCAATTTTGTACTCATATATTTTCTCCTTATTTTGTCTTTCATCAATTTGGATTATACATCATATTAATACATTTTTCAACATCTTTTCCTATATTAGTTATATTATATCTATTATTGTTCTTTTGCTTTACATCATAGAGTTGAAATGTGCACCCGCAGGGCGCACAAAAGAAAGGCATAAATACTCTCCTGTTATCAGGTGAATATTTATGCCGGCTTTTCTAATATGCTATTCATATATAAAAATAAATGTATATATTGTAATATAAATACTTATTTCATCATTATTCAAACAAGCTTTTCTTCAAAAAATCTATCGACGTTTGCCTGAGCGTCTCAAGTCTTTTACCCACAGCCTCACTATCCAGGGCAAAGCTTGAAAAGCCCTCAAAATCAGACAGGTCATGCACTATATGCGACTCCAAGCCAAGCTCGGTAAGTAAATCCACCACCCTGCTGCCTGTATCGGAATGAAGCATGGATACAAAGGGCTTTCCATAAATAATTGAAAATACCGTACCATGGAAGGAGTTGCTGATAACATAGGAGGCTCCTTCAATAAGCCCCAAAAACTGTCCTGCATCCGCCGTATAGAAGGGGGGCAGCTCATTGGTCAGGCCCTTTATGGGCCTTCTTTGAATAACAGGCATGCCAAGAGATACACTAAGCCTGTTGGCCAGGGCAATCACCTGGGGATTCTTCTCTATCATGTACAGCAGGATATAAGGCTCCTTTATCCTGCTTTTTACCTTTATCTCATCATAATCCTCCCTGGAAAGCAGCAAGGTGGGATCCAGCACCAGCTGGGCCGGTTTGCCGGAAAGCTCGCTGATGGCATCCTTTAT
>JAAZDK010000020.1 GCA_012512855.1 Clostridiales bacterium | reverse complement strand
TAGGAGAAAAGCTTCATGAAAGCAGGCAGGCTGCAGCAGACAAGGAAATGACGGATAAGAGGGAGGTTCAGGATAATAAAGCGGCAGCAGCCAGGGATGAGTCTGTGCGAGGTGCAAAAATAGAGCTGCTTTTACTGAAGCGCCGTGAAAATGATATCTGGGAAACCCTTGTTAAGCCCGGCAAGAAGGCAAAGCCCGGTGCAAGGATAAGCTTTGGCGACGGAATTTTGACTGCGGAGATAATAGATTGCCTGGAGGACGGCAACCGACTTGTAAAAATCTATTATAAGGGAATATTTGAGGAAATACTGGACAGATTGGGGCAGATGCCTCTACCTCCCTATATAACACATCAGCTTTCGGATAAAAACCGTTACCAGACCGTTTATGCCAAATATGAGGGCTCGGCTGCAGCTCCTACGGCAGGCCTGCATTTTACCCGGGAGCTGCTGGAGGAAATAAAGGCAATGGGAGTACATCTTGTAAGCGTTACCCTGCATGTGGGCCTTGGCACCTTCAGGCCGGTTAAGGTGGAGGATATCAGCCAGCACCATATGCATTCAGAATTTTATAATGTTAGCCGGGAGGCGGCGGATATGATTAACAGGGTAAAGGCCGCCGGTGGCCGGATTATATGTGTAGGCACCACCAGCTGCAGGACTGTTGAATCGGCAGCCGATGAGCAGGGTATTGTGCATCCGGGCAGTGATGAAACAAGTATATTTATTTATCCCGGATACCGTTTCAAGGTGATGGACGGGCTTATTACCAATTTTCATCTGCCTGAATCCACGCTAATGATGCTTGTCAGCGCCTTTGCAGGACGGGAGAAGATTATGGCTGCCTATAATGAAGCGGTAAAGGAGCGCTACAGATTTTTCAGCTTCGGGGATGCCATGTTTATTCAGTAAAAATATCTTCTCCGGAATCTTTCAGGCTCTTTTCCGTATATCTATTCCGGATATCTTCTCAGGAAAAATAACTTATCCGGTGCCTCTTTTTTCAATAAAAGAGCTTCACCTTAGCTTTATAGAATTTGAAGCTATGGGACAGGATAAATATAGTAACAGACTTTATAATCCGTCATATAATACAGCAAGACGGAATACAATAATTAATAAATTTCAGTAAACGGAAAATTCTATCTATAAATCTTTTGTAAAGCAAATAAAAATTTTTTAAAAAACTATTGACAACAAAATGAGCAGCATTTATACTAGGGTTCATTAAATAAATGCAAAGGCGCTTAGGTTTATACCTGAAGCGCCTTTTGTAGTTTAAAATATAAAGTTAATTTAAAATCATTACGCAATGGCGTGTATTCGATTTTATATCGCGTACACGCCTCTTCTATTCCAGGGAATTCGGAGAGTTCCTTAAAATAAATAATTTCATCAATTATATTTCATTGGAAATTTGCCGGCAGACTTCCTATGAAATAATTAAAAATAACAGGAGGGATAGTATGTATTCATCAGCAAACACTATTTGGGTTTTGGTAGCAGCGGCATTGGTATTCTTCATGCAGGCAGGCTTTGCCATGGTTGAGACAGGATTTACAAGAGCTAAGAATGCAGGTAACATCATTATGAAGAACCTGATGGACTTTTCTCTTGGAACACCAATATATTGGCTTTTGGGATTTGGTATCATGTTTGGTGGCAGCGGTGCCCTTATCGGCAGCTTTGATCCCATGGTAAGAGGGGATTACTCATCGGTAACACCTGAGGGTGTACCCTTGATGGCATTTCTGATTTTCCAGACAGTATTCTGCGCCACAGCAGCCACAATAGTATCCGGTGCTATGGCGGAAAGAACAAAGTTCTCAGCTTATTGTATTTATAGTATGGTTATCAGTGCAGTTGTATATCCTATATCCGGTCACTGGATCTGGGGTGGCGGCTGGCTGTCACAGCTGGGCTTCCATGACTTTGCCGGTTCAACCGCAGTTCATATGGTAGGTGGAGTAGCAGCACTTGTTGGTGCAAAGATTTTAGGACCCCGTATCGGCAAGTATGACGCTAAGGGCAAGCCGAAGGCAATTACGGGCCACAGCCTGACACTTGGAGCATTGGGTGTATTTATCCTTTGGTTCTGCTGGTTCGGCTTTAACGGAGGCTCAACAGTATCTGCAACAGGTGATGACGTATTGGCTTCCATGGGCAGCATCTTTGTTACAACCAATATGGCTGCAGCAGTAGCCTCAATAGCAACGATGTGTGTCACCTGGATACGTTATAAGACGACTGATGTATCCATGACCCTTAACGGTTCACTGGCAGGCCTGGTTGGTGTAACGGCAGGTGCCGATGTGGTCAGCCCTCTCGGTGCTGCAATCATAGGTTTGATATCAGGTATTGTTATAGTATTCGCAGTAGAGCTTTTTGATAAGGTGCTTAAGATAGATGATCCGGTTGGAGCCGTCAGCGTACATGGTGTCTGCGGTGCTTTAGGTACAATATTAACAGGTCTCTTTGATACAGAAAACGGTCTACTTTATGGAGGCGGAATCGACCTGCTTTTAGTTCAGATTACCGGTGTATTGGCTGTCGCTGCATGGGTTACCGTAACAATGATAATCGTGTTCCTTGCTATAAAGTTTACCATAGGCCTCAGGGTTAGCCAGGAAGAAGAAATCGACGGTCTGGATATTCATGAGCACGGTCTTGTCAGCGCATATGCAGACTTCATGCCTGCGGTTGAGATGCCTTCAGAGGCAGCAGCTGCAGCAGCGGACAGCGGGCTTAAGGCAGCCACCAAGTCTCTTTCGGAGTCTGTTCCGGTTACCTATATTAAGGAGGTTAAGGAAACAAAGGAAGCTAAGGAGCATAAGTTTACAAAGATTGAGATTATAACAAGGCCCAGCAAGTTTGAGGCTTTGAAGGCTGCCATGAACGCAATTGAGGTTACCGGTATGACTGTAACCCATGTACTGGGCTGCGGTGTGCAGAAGGGCTCCACTGAATACTACAGGGGTGTGCCTGTAGAAATGAATCTGCTTCCTAAGGTTCAGGTTGAAATAGTAGTAAGCAAGGTACCTGTGGATCTGGTTATCAATGAAGCCAGAAAGGCATTGTATACAGGAAAAATCGGCGATGGCAAGATATTTGTATATGATGTCGAAAATGTTGTAAAGGTACGTACCGGTGAGACAGGATATGATGCTCTCCAGGGAGATG
>JAAZDK010000168.1 GCA_012512855.1 Clostridiales bacterium | reverse complement strand
GTTCTCCTATGATGACTATTTAAGATTAATAGATTTTTTAACCAGGGAAGATAAGGAGAGGAAAGAAGACGAGGATAAAAAGAAGAGCAGTATAGATCCCATTGTCACTCCATCATATATAAATCTGATAAACTGATAATAAGAAATATAAAATTATTTTTACGAACACAGATATGACACAAAAGCTTTCTATATTAACTTATATAGAGAGCTTTTTATTCTATTGGAAATACGCAGGTTTATGCTGAATAAAAACATTCCAAAGGAATATCGGATGAAATCGATATACATAGTATAGGGTAGTCTACGAAGAGCTTTCATAAGCACTTAAATATTGGAAATACTTTATATATACAGTTCCAATATTTGTTGGAGGGATAATATGGGCTATACCGATATAATTGCTATAGTATTGTCTTATCTGCTGGGATGCATTAATACCGGATACTATTATGTCCGCCTGATTCATAAACAGGATATCAGGACAATCGGTACCAAGGTTACCGGTGCCTACAATGTCAGCAGACTGGCCGGAAAAAAGGGTTTTATAATAACCTTTACAGGTGATGCGCTTAAGGGAGCTATAGCGGTATTAATATGCCGCTTTTTGGCAGTCGATGATACTGTTTTATTGCTGTGTATTTTGTTAGTTATTACAGGACATATTTTTCCCTTTCAGCTAAATTTTAAAGGAGGTAAAGGCCTGTCGACCGCTTTCGGGGCCTTTTTGCTTTTTGATCCGATAGTTATACTTATGTGGCTGGTCGCCAGTATTGTTTTCTTTCCCTTTGTTCGCAGATACACTGTTACTGTCTTGTTTGCACTTGTATTTTTACCCTTTGAGCTATTTATATTTGATTATCCCTACAAGATAATTTTCTTTTTTATACTTTATGCAGCCCTGATTTTTTTTGCCTGCAGAAGTAATTTGCAGGAATTTATAAAGGAAAGGGCATATCATGGGAGGAATAATTGAGCTGTCAGTTTTTTAACTGATTTTGGCCTTAAGCAGGGAAAGGCTTCCTGGGATTACTGAATAAAATGCATTTTATACAATTGATTATATTCTGTTATTCTGTTAGTATATTAGAGAATGTAAATTTTTTGATAAATGCTGGAGGATAAAATGGATACCTTTATATTCGATCTAGATGGGACTCTTTTGCCGATGCCAGATCAGGAGCTTTTCCTGAAAAAATACTTTGACGCCTTAACTAAGAAACTGATGGCATATGGAATAGAGCCTCAAAAGCTGGTTAAGACAATCTGGGCAGGAACCATGGCAATGGTTGGCAATGACGGCAGCATGACCAATGAAGAACGCTTCTGGCAAGTGTTTTGTGAGTATATCGGAAAGGATGCCAGAAGCTTTGAACCGGTATTTGATGATTTTTACAGAAATGAATTTTCAGAAAGTAAAATTGCCACCGGCTGCAATCCTAAAGCAGCCTTATGCGTTGATTTGCTGAAGCAGAAGGGTTATAATCTGGTACTTGCCACCAATCCCTTATTTCCAAGAATAGCAACTCATACCAGAATTAAATGGGCAGGCCTGGAGCCGGAGGATTTCAATTTGATAACTACATATGAGAACAGCTCATATTGCAAACCTAATCTGAGCTATTACGAGGAAATACTGGCTGTCTTAGGCAAAAGGGCATCCCAGTGCATTATGGTGGGAAATGACGTCAGGGAGGATATGTGTGCGGCCAGGCTTGGCATGGATACATTTTTGCTGAAGGATTGTCTGTTAAACTCGGAAAACAGTGATATCTCCGCTTACAAGCAGGGTGACTTTGATGATTTGCTTGAATTTATAAGGCAGCTGCCGGATGCAGAGATAACAGAATAGTTATTATGTAGATAAGTGAATTCGCAGAAAATTTCAAAAAATAAAAATGCCAAGGACAAAGCAGCTTTTGCCCTTGACAGCGTACATATATAATGGCTTAAGTAAAGGTTGTATGACAGCTTAGGCCTTTGGTTGTATGATTTGCTGAAGTATTTGGTGTGTAGCGGTCTAACGCTGCAGGAATATTACAAAAAGCAATACTGTCCATACCAGATGTGAGAGATTTACCAGGGTATATATGGTTAAGGATATGTTTACTGCAATATTTGAAGCCCTCAGCTGTTCTGAATCCGCATCCTTTATCTGTTTATAAATATATATAAGCAGTACTGCCGGGAGTATAATCTTAAGCAGCAGACTTACCAGAGGATTGTTCAGGGCCTTTGCCATAAGTATGTTTGCTTCCTGAAAATATCCTGTTTGAAGAAGCAGCACGGTAAAGATTATGTCCGTAACATTCAGAAAATACAGCAGGATGAACTTCTTCTTTATAACAGAAAGGCTGTAATTTTTTATAAAAGCTACCATGTATTCACCTCCATGGCTGGATTATTGCCAGATTTATGAAGAAATAATCAAGGGCAGAGGTGAATTTTTCCTATATTATTTTGCAGCATATGACATATATGCTGCAATCATTGAACTTAGATTAGGTATTATTGCAGTATTGAATATGTTCGTGTATTTTACATGATATCATTGTATGGCATTCTTGCAGCATGTGACATTACTGCTGTATTTGACCTGATTTAAGTATTAACCAGGAAGTGAGACAATGAAAATAATAAAAATACATGATATAGAGATTGAGCTGGAGAAGAAAAGAATAAAAAATATGTATCTGAAGGTGCTGCCTCCTGACGGGCGTATCCGAATATCAGCCCCATATCGCATGAGTAATGACAGGATACAGGCTTTTGTATTGGACAGAATGGACTGGCTGCTGAAAACACAGGAGAGGATTAAAAGCAATTATATCGGATATATCGGCAGTGATATCGGCTATCTGGACGGAGAGCCGGTTCTTTTTAATGGCATAAAATACACACTATCCCTGCAGGAAGGCAAAAAAGCAGGTATTAGCCTGGATGAGGACAGGCTCATTATGCTTGTAAGGCCGAAAAGTACTCCTGACCAAAGAAAAAAGATTTTAAATAATTGGTACAGGAATGCTTTGTATGAAAGAATAAACATATTGATTAATAAATGGGAGCCTGTAATCGGAGTGAAAGCCGAAGGCTTTACTATAAGAAGCATGAAAAGCAGGTGGGGCAGCTGCAATATAAGGACAAGGAGGCTAAGCTTTTCCCTGATGCTGGCGCAAAAAAGCCTTCCCTGCGTTGAATATGTCGTAGTACATGAGCTGGTTCATTTGCTGGAGGGTAGCCATAATCACCTTTTCAAGGCCTACATGGACAGCTTCCTGCCAGGCTGGCGCCAGATCAAGAAGGAGCTAAACAGAGCCGAACCAGGCTTTATCGAGAAGTGATACGGCCTTTATGATTTCATCCTCCTGCATGGTGGCAAAGCCTAACAGGAGGGCAGGCTTTTTGCTTATGTAGCTTTTGTCAGCATAATATTTTGATATTCCATAGGTTCTTACCCCATATTCAAGTGCGGACTCTATTAATTCATCCTCGGTCATATGGTTGGGAACCCTGATCAGGACATGCAGGCCTGCATCGGCACCCAGAATTTCTATTCCCCGTTTTAGTTCCGTCAAGGCTCTTACCAGAGTATCTCTTTTTTTCTTATAAACAGTTCTCATTTTGTTCAAATGTCTCTCAAAAAAGCCTTTTTCAATAAAGCTGCATAGCACCTTCTGTTCCAGAATCGGAACCGGACAGAGGATATAGGACAGCTTCTTATGATAGAGCTTTATCAGATGAGGAGGGAGAACCATATAGCTGACTCTCAGGGTAGGAGATATGCATTTTGACAGGGAGCCCATATAGATTACCTTTTCGTTGCTGTCAATTCCCTGCAGGGATGGGATAGGCTTGCCGCTGTACTTGAATTCGCTGTCGTAATCATCCTCGATAAGATATCTGTTATCTGATTCATTTGCCCAATTCAGCAGTTGAATTCTTCTGCTGATGGGCATGATCCCGCCGGAAGGGAACTGATGGGAGGGAGACAGGCACAAAATATCAGGATTTTTAATGCGGACCTCTGATGGCACCATTCCCTTGTCATCTATGCTTATGGGTATGAATTTTGCACGGTTGCTGATAAAAAGCTGATTAAGCTTTTCATATCCCGGATTTTCAATTCCATATATTTTGTCCCTGTCAAAAAGCTGAATCAGTGACTGAATGAGAATTTCCGTTCCTGAGCTTATAATGACCTGGTCGGGGGTACAATTAACCCCACGGGACTGGTGAAGATATTCCGACAGGGCTGCCCTCAGCCTGTGATAGCCAAAACTGTCACCGGGTATTAGGAGCTCCTTGTCATATTCATTGATGATCTCCTTGGTAAGCCTGCGCCAGGTATCGAAGGGAAAGGTGGGATGATCAACCCCATGATATGAAAAATCAAAGGCAACCTCTTGGCGTGTATCAGTTTTTACAGCCTCATTGTCATAAAAGCCGGGCAGCTTAATCAGATTGTCAATACGGCAGACAAAATAGCCTCTTTTCTCAATCGATGTTATATATCCTTCCTCAATTAGCTGATCATATGCAGCCTGTACGGTATTCTGACTTATATTCAGATAAGCGGACAGCTTTCTTTTGGAAGGAAGCTTTACATCGCATTTAATATTTCCGGATTGAATTTCCTTTTTTATAAAAGCGTATAGCTGCTGATAGACAGGGATTTTACTGTCAGTATCTATCTGAAATGTTAGCATATCCATAAAATCACGCCCCTTTTTTATTGTTCGGCATAAAAACTAAGAAAGACATCACCAGGAAAATCAGTCAAATCAAAAACAAAGCATAAAACTGATACCATCAAATATACGATTTCTGATACTTATAACACCACCAGAATTGCTATTATAATATAACAAAATTTTTTTAGCTGCAATATCATTTAATGAAAGGAGAAATCGTATATGGAAAATCGTTATGAACTGAACAAGAATCTGGCCCAAATGCTGAAGGGCGGCGTAATAATGGACGTGAGCTCACCGGAGCAGGCGAGAGTGGCAGAGGCGGCAGGAGCCTGTGCAGTAATGGCGCTGGAAAGAATACCTGCCGATATCAGGGCGTCCGGTGGTGTAGCCAGAATGAGCGATCCCAGACTGATAAAGGAAATTCAAAGGGCTGTATCAATTCCTGTAATGGCAAAGGTTCGTATAGGGCATTTTGCCGAGGCGCAGATACTTCAGGCTATTGAGATTGATTTTATAGATGAAAGCGAGGTCCTGTCACCTGCAGATGATCTTCATCATATAGACAAGAGGAAATTCAAGGTTCCCTTTGTCTGCGGAGCAAAGGACTTGGGAGAAGCGTTAAGAAGAATTAATGAGGGAGCAGCAATGATCAGAACAAAGGGTGAGCCTGGAACCGGTGATATAGTCCAGGCTGTTAGGCATCTGAGGCTGATTATGAAGCAGATAAGACAGCTGCAGAGTATGAGGGAGGATGAGCTTTATAATGCTGCAAAGGAATTCCAGGTACCCTATGAGCTGGTCAGCTATGTACATAAAAACGGCAAACTTCCGGTTGTCAATTTTGCAGCAGGAGGAGTAGCCACACCTGCTGATGCGGCCCTGCTGATGCAGCTGGGAGCGGAGGGTGTATTTGTCGGCTCCGGTATTTTCAAATCAGGCAATCCTTTCAAGCGGGCGCAGGCTATTGTCAAGGCTGTTACAAATTTTAATGATCCTTCTATTCTGGCTGAGGTTTCTGAGGATCTCGGAGAAGCCATGGTAGGTATAAATGAGCAGGAGATAGAGCTGCTGATGTCCATGAGAGGAGTATAGGATTATGAAGCAAATTGGTGTGCTGGCATTACAGGGAGCCTTTGCAGAGCATATACAGGTGGTGGAGCAGCTGGGACACAGGGCTCTGGAGCTCAGGCAGAGGAGGGATCTGAACAACAGCCTGGATGGTATTATCATACCCGGCGGAGAGAGCACAGTAATCGGCAAGCTGCTTAAGGAGCTTGATATGCTGGATTATCTAAGACATATAATAAGGGATGGCCTGCCGGTAATGGGAACCTGCGCAGGCATGATCCTCCTTGCCAAGGAAATATCATATGATTCCAGCAGATACCTGTCGCTTATGGATATTAGGGTTAGACGCAATGCATATGGCAGACAGCTGGGCAGCTTTTCTGTTGATAGTATTTTCAGGGGAATAGGCAAAATCACAATGACCTTTATACGGGCTCCATATATAGAAGAGGTAAATGAAGGAGCAGGAGTGGAGATTCTGGCAACAGTGAACGACAAAATTGTGGCTGCAAGACAGAAGAATATGCTGGCGACAGCCTTCCATCCGGAATTGAATTGCCTGGATGTGCATAAATACTTTTTAAATATTTAAGTATATTTGTATAATATATACAAAGGAAAAGCCTCTTGCTTGTTAAATTTAGTGAAAATATATCTGGAAAATTTTCAGCCGATACGCTATTATGATATGCGGTAAATATACCTTGTGAAAATAAAATAGCGGTGTTACTACTAGTTTAATTTAAAACAGTAAAAGTAACATACAAAGGAGTTGATTGGATGGATAATTCAACTGTCAGGCGGCGTTCTTTGATTGTTACATCAAGAAAACGGTTGGATATTACATTAGCAGATTCCAATATTGTTGCTTTTACAGCTGTATCGCTATTTTTACCGTATGTCCTGACTGCGTTGATACTAGTTTTTCTGTCACTATATATAATTGCTAATAAGCGTACCAGAAGCTTAATCTTTATCCATAACGGTACAAAGGCCCTGAAATATTTCTTTATATATGCTATGGCTGTAGCATTCATGTACAAAAACTGGATGGGTCTGGCAGCCACAGCAGTATTGATACTTGGATTTGTTCTGGGCTTATTTATCCGGGCTGTAATGACCGGGGAGCTTTATGAAAGAATTTTAACCCTTATATGCAATATGAGTATAACAAGTACAGGCTTTGCAGGTCTGGAGGCATTGTTTAATTATATATATGACGGTAAAATCAACCGGCGTGTATCGGCGGTATTTCTTCATCCTAACTATTTTGGTACAGTTGTTGCAACAGTAATAATTATTTGTGCATATAAAATATTGACCGGCAAGGACCGAAGGGCTAATTACTATCTTATTGGCGGATTGAATCTGATAAGCCTGTATCTGAGTATGAGTATGTTTGCCTGGATTGAGGTATTCATCGGAATACTTATCCTGCTGGCACTGTTACATAAGCATCATCTTTTGGCCGTTTGGGTGCTTGCAGGGGCTGCTATGGCATTTTTGATTTTTGGCCTTGACTTGCGTCTGCTGCCCAGACTGTCGCTTGTGGATGTGACCTTAAGAATGCGGCAGCAGATATGGGAGCAGGCCATAAACACCATTAAGGAAGCTCCCTGGCTAGGTCATGGATTATTGTCTTACGGATTTCTGTTTGGTGTAATATATCATGGTAATTTGGTGCCGCATGCCCATAATATACTAATCGACATGCTGCTGAATTTCGGCCTGGCAGGAACATTGATGCTTGTTTATTATTTTGCCGTTTATTATTATGAGCTGGTTAAGGCGTGGTTAACTAATAATAAAAAGAACAGCGAAAATTTAGTACTCATATTCGCTGTTTCTGTAGCAGCCTTTATACATGGAATGACCGACATAACTCTGCTATGGATTCAGACGCTTCCCTTATTCCTTTTAATTCTGGCCGGATGTGGTAGAAAGCCGGAGCCTGCAGCACGGTAAAAGATAACCGTGCTGCTTTATTTGTGCGCCCGGCGGGCGCACATTCCAATTGAAAATTCATCCGAATTCCTTTTAAATATTTTCTAATTTATACTGCTTTGGGCTGCGTTCAGCCTTTTATAAAGGCCTTCCTGGGTTATCAGCTCACTATGTGTACCCCTTTGGATAATGCGACCCTCTTCAAGAACCAGTATCAGATCGGCATTTCGAATAGTAGAAAGCCGGTGGGCTATAGCCACAATGGTTCTGCTACCTGCCAGATTTGCAATGGCTTTCTGAATTTCACGTTCTGTTTCTACATCCACTGATGCGGTTGCCTCATCAAGGATAATAATGGGGGCATTTCTCAGTATTGCTCTCGCAATAGCTATTCTTTGCTTCTGACCTCCGGAAAGCTTCATTCCACGCTCGCCAACCTGGGTTTCATACTTAAGAGGCATTTGGCAGATGTCTTCATGAATTCTTGCAGCCTTGGCTGCTTCTATAATCTCATCCATAGTCGCATCCGGCTTGGCATAAGCTATATTCTCGGCTATAGTCCCATTAAAGAGAAAGGTATCCTGCAGGACAGGAGCTATATTGGCCCTGAGGCTATGCAGGGTTACAGTTTTTACATCTATCCCGTCTATCAGTATACGTCCCGCACCCGGATCATAGAAACGTGAAATAAGCTGGGTCAATGTGGTTTTGCCCACACCGGTAGGGCCCACCAGGGCTATCATTTGACCTGGCTTGCAGGAAAAGCTTATATCCTTCAGGACAGGTACATTTTCCTCATAATTAAAGCTGACATTCTCAAAGCTGATGCTACCGCTTACATTTTTAAGCTCTGTTGCATTTTCCATTTCATTTATTTCATTGGGAGTATCAAGTATCATCATAACCCTTTCGGCGCCTGCATATGCCTGCTGGGTATCCTCAAGCAACCGTGCAAGACCTGTTATCGGGGCATAAAAGAGTGAGAGATAGAGTAAGAATGCTACTATATCGGATACCGACAGTCTGCCGGAAAAAGCCAGAATACCACCGGCCCCAACAACAATAATTGTTCCAATGGAGGACAAAAACTCCACGCCTGGATGGAAAACTGCGCTCAGGTTAAGGGCATGCAGTATAGCCTTGGTATATGCCTTTGCCTTGGAGGCCACCTGACCGCTTTCATAAGCCTCCTGACCAAAGGACTGAATTTCATGAATACCGGAGAAGTTGTCCTGCAATTTGGCATTAAGCTCAGCAAGGGCATTTTGGCTTATCTTGAAATTAGGCCGCACCTTGGCGGAGAAGAACCATGCCGAAAAGAGGATCAGTGGTATCGGAATGCATGTAAGCAGTGCCAGCTTAAGATTAATGCTTATCAGTATTGCGGCAACTCCCACTACGGTTACAATATTGGTTATCATTTCAGGAATGATGTGGGCATATAAAAGCTCAAAGGTGGCTGTATCATTTACGACCCTGCTCATTAAATCGCCTGTCTGCTTGTCGTGAAAGAAGCTCATGGACAAATCCTGAATCTTATTATATACCCTCATCCGGATTTCCTCCACCAGATTCCAGGCGGCCTTATGGGCCAGATAATTGCTGAGATAACGGAATAATATCTTTGATAAATACAGAATAATAAGAGTCAAAGTCAGGCGCAGCAGCTGCTCCTGCCAGTTTTCAATCTTTTCGCTCTGAATTAGTTCCGTCATATTGGCCAGATATTTTGGCGCAGCCAGATTAATGATTGTCAGGGCAAAGGTGGATAGAATAGCTATTATGTACAGTGCTTTATATTTTATAGCTTCCTTGCCCAATCGCCACAGAAGTTTCATTGTTACTGTCCTCCTAGATTTAATTAGCTTATAGCCGTTTCCTTTCGTTTAATAATATAAAATCTGATATTTAGAGTAAATAGGATATCTGATGAAAATAATGTAATATTTCATATATTTGGTCCGCTTTGACGCCTGCTAATCAGTCTGTTAATCTGCCGGTAGCCCTGACTGTAGCTTCTGTGTGTTCTTGTAAAAATATTTTAATCTTCAGATTTATCTCATGCGACATTCTTAATTACATATTTTTCTTACCAATACACATACTAAGTATAAATTGATCAAAGCAGGTGGTGATGGCATGAAGAAATGCAATATATTTCCTTCTACAGCAAAGCGGGTCTGCATGCGGACCGATCCAAAAATCAATGCAGAAATCAGGAATCAGACAATCAGGAATATCAATATATACAAGAATGGTACAGAGGCAGATATTGTGGACAGAATAAATAAGCTGAATCAGGAATGGGATACGGAAAGGGTATTGGGAGTAAATGCCGCATTACTTATAATCCTAAGCTCATATCTCGGAATCAGAACCAGCAGGATATGGTTTTTGCTTACCGGTACGGTAGCGGTTTTCATGCTGCAGCATGCTTTCTGGGGCTGGTGCCCGCTGATGCCGGTTGTTCGCAAATGGGGAGTGCGTACAGCTGATGAAATATATAACGAAAAGACAGCTCTAAAGCTAATGAGAGGAGATTTCAAAGCAGCTGCTGCAACAGCCGAGGAGGCAATGACTGCTGTCGAGAAGCAATAGTCTCATATGAAAAAAGAGTATCAGAGCAAATTAATAAGATTACAATTCATATAATGAAAATAAAGCTGCAAAATGAAACCCTGCAATCAGCAAAACTGAAAGCAGGGTTTCGTGGCAGGGGATATGTTCAATAAAGAAGCAATTATTAATTTAAGCAGTCATACTCTATGTTCATAAATAGATATGTTGGATTTGTTAACCTCATATGTACCTGTATCGGTGTATGTTACAACTGGCTTGCTCTGGAAGGCGTCCACCAATAATTCAAGCCCCTGGGTAACCCAGGTGAAGGCACGCTGGGCGATAGCAGCCCTGATTTTGCCTTCCTTAATAAGATCAGCGACAGCCTTGGTTAAATCAACCGTTAATACATCGTAGTTCAGATTATGCTTGTGAATATAATTTCCGTATGCCACACCCCAGTTAACATTGGTGGCATATAGAAGCTTAAGATTGGGATGGTCACGCTTAAGCTCGGCAAAAAGTTTGTCAAGAATCTCTTCCGTCGGAGTACTGGGAGCGCTCTTGGGATAAACCTTAATATTGGAATTATTCTGCAGTTCCTCAATAAAGCCCTCAGCACGCTTTTCGATGGAACGGATTTTTACATCCGACCATAGAACGACAGCCGCTTCACCCTGGTTATTAAGCAGCTGCTTTGCTGTCCTGGCAGCGTTCTTTCCCAGCTCATAGCCATTGGTTTCTATCAGTGATACATAAGGAACATCATCAAGTGCGGAGTTGATGAATACTATCTTGACTCCGTTGCTTGCGGCTTCCTTGAGAATCCGGGAAATTTCAGGACTCTCAACAGGGCTGATAATCAGTGCATCAAAGCCTCTGGACAGAAAATCCTTTATTGCGGCAAGAATATCGGCAGCTGCATTTTGTCTTGTCTTGGGAGCATAAAATTCCAGATAGAAGTTTAACGCTTTGGCAGTCTTTTTACCTTCCCTTATGGTAGGATCCCAGAAGGGATCTTCAATATCAAAGATGACACCAACCTTCCTTTGGCTTCTGGTAAGGTGCTTAGTCTTGATTTTCTCCGAGTTTTTCGCTATCTTGCCAACCTTTTCGCTTAAATCCTGGGCCATCTTAAAGATTATATTGGCAGTACTGTTCTGGCTTATGGTAAGTGAAGCCACCTCTTCGGTAGTGGCAGAGGACTCCTGAATAACGGAAGCAATACTGCAGAAGGAATCTATAAGACGCTCCTTTTCGTTTGTAAGACTTTGAACCTCTTCATAGAAATCCTGTTGACTGCTAATGAAATTGTCAACATAGTTATTGATTATTTCAAAGGCTTCAATTACCTTATTAACTGCAAGTGACTGGTTGTAGAAGGTTTCCTTTGAATCATCGGTAACATTTTTAAGATTGCTGAGCTGCTTATTAATTTCAGAGATGTTCTCATTGATTGTTGCACTGGCGGCTCGGCTGCGTTCAGCAAGCTTTCTTACTTCTTCAGCAACAACTGCAAAGCCTTTGCCGGCATCGCCTGCTCTGGCTGCTTCTATAGAAGCATTAAGTGATAAAAGATTAGTCTGGCTTGCTATATCGTACAAGACATTTGTAATTTCATTAATGGTTTTTGTTTTGTCCAGTAGATTATATATCTCTCTGGTAATGGCATTGTTAGCTTCAATGTTCTTATGCTGGTTCTCAGACAGATTTTCAATGGCTATCTTGCCATCATTGCTTACCTTGCCCATTTCTTGTGCTGAATCTATTAATTCTTTAGAGCGCTGGCTCATCCTGTTAATTTTATCTGCTATAATATCAGCAACAGATTGACAAGTATTAATCTCCTCGGTCTGGCTTTGAGCTCCCTCTGCGATGAATTCTGCAGCCATTCGAACATTGTTGGAGGAATCCACCAGGCCGTCAATGACACCTTCTAGCTGATCTGCAACAAGCTTGATTTCATCGAAATCCTGATTAAATTCTTCAAAATATTTTCTGTAATTATCATGCAAGGTGATAAAGGTCTCATTTACTCCGTCAGCCGCTGATGTCAATTCTTCAGTAAAATCCCATTGAAGTAGTTTTTCCAATATTTCATTTTCATTTTGATGTTCATCTGTTTTTTTGAACCATTTTGGCCAGTTCATTATCTCAGCACCCCTCTAAAGATAAATATAGAATTGTATAAACAGCACAATTTAGCATAATAATTATAGTATATATATGTAGAATTTGCAATCTTTTAGAAGAAAAAAATAGGTTTTGTAGAAACATTAGGGATATAAGAAATATATTTTCGAAAATAATCGATAAAAAAAGACAGAATATAATTCATTTTATTGTTAATTTTTGATATAATAAATTTGCTTATTATGCTTTATATGCTTAGAAGCATCGGGCTTTATACTTTGAAATTCTTTTATAGGAAATTCGGAGCAATCACCTGATGAAGGGACTATGCAAACATAACAAGGAGGTACATAATATATGAAGTTTAGCAACGGATGTTGGCTGAATAAAGAGGGAGTACAGGATTTTTCTCCGGTACAGGTGTATTTTGCCAGACAGGAGAATAATCATCTGAGAATATGCGCACCGACCCACAGGATTAACCACAGGGGAGATACTCTGGGTGGACCAAACCTGACAATCAGGATAAGTGCCCCTGCGCCCGAGGTATTGCGGATCAGGGCGGATCACTATATGGGTCTGGCAGAGAGAAAGCCTTCCTTTGAGCTTAATATTGATGAAAATTCCCAGCTTATTTATGAGGAAAGTGATGAGCTTATCAAGGTTTTCTCAGGCAGTTTGCGACTTGAGATTAATAAGGCCAACTGGAAAATGATCTTTTACCGGAATAATGAAAGGATAACCGAAAGCGGCAGCAAGGATCTGGCATATATTAAGACCGGCTGGAAGGGACTTGCTTATGATGACTGCAGCCTGGAGAACACTTTTATGAGAGAGCGCCTGTCGCTGTCTGTGGGTGAGTTAATATATGGATTGGGAGAAAGATTTACTCCCTTTGTAAAAAACGGTCAGACTGTTGATATCTGGAATGAGGATGGCGGTACATCCACTGAGCAATCCTACAAGAATATTCCCTTTTACATATCAAATAAGGGCTATGGTGTGTTTGTAAACCATCCGGAAAGAGTCTCCTTTGAGGTAGGCTCAGAGATGGTAAAAAAGGTGCAGTTTTCCGTATCAGGAGAGTCGCTTGATTATTTCTTCATCAATGGCCCGACGATGAAGGAAGTGCTTATGCGCTATACCGACATAAGCGGCAAGCCGACACTGCCGCCTGCCTGGACCTTTGGTCTGTGGCTTTCCACCTCCTTTACAACCAGCTATGATGAGGAGACTGTAAACAGCTTTGTTGACGGAATGATAAACAGGGGAATACCGCTCAAGGTATTTCACTTTGACTGCTTCTGGATGAGGGAATTTAACTGGTGTGATTTTCTCTGGGACAGCAGGGTATTCCCTGATCCGGAAGGTATGATAAAAAGGCTTAAGGCCAAAGGACTGAAAATTTGTGTTTGGATTAACAGCTATATCGGGCAGGAATCACCTCTCTTTGAGGAGGGGGTCAAGGGCGGCTACTTCCTGAAACGGCCAAATGGCGATGTATGGCAATGGGATATGTGGCAGCCGGGTATGGCAATTGTTGATTTTACCAATCCGGAGGCCTGTAAATGGTATTGCGAAAAGCTTGAGCGGCTGCTGGATATGGGGGTTGACTGCTTTAAGACCGATTTTGGTGAGAGAATACCGACAAATGCAGTTTATTATGACGGTTCCGACCCGATGAAGATGCATAATTACTATAGCTATCTGTATAACAAGACTGTATTTGAGCTGCTGGAGAGAAAGCGGGGCAGGGGCGAGGCCGTACTCTTTGCCAGAAGTGCGACAGCAGGTGGTCAGAAATTTCCCGTGCACTGGGGAGGAGATTGCTGGTCGGATTATGAATCGATGGCCGAAAGTCTCCGTGGCGGCTTGTCCCTGACTATGTCCGGCTTTGGCTACTGGAGCCATGATATAGGGGGCTTTGAAAGTACATCAACACCGGACGTATATAAACGCTGGTGTGCCTTTGGACTCTTATCAACCCATTCCAGGCTTCATGGCAGCTACTCCTACAGGGTGCCATGGGCTTATGACGAGGAAGCGGTTGAGGTGGTTAAATTCTTTACCAGGCTTAAGGCGGCACTGATGCCATATCTTTATGCTACAGCGGTTACTGCCTCAAGGATTGGAATACCTTCCGTAAGAAGCATGGTTATGGAATTCAATGATGATCCGACCTGTGCTTATCTTGACAGGCAATATATGCTGGGGGATTCGCTGCTGGTAGCGCCAATATTTAATGAAGAGGGACTGGCACAGTTTTATCTGCCTGCCGGCAGGTGGACCAATTACCTGACAGGAGAGCTAAAGCAGGGTGGTGCCTGGTACAATGAAAAGCACGATTATCTTAGCCTTCCTTTATATGTCAGGGAAAACAGCATTATAGCTGTCGGAGCAAGAGATGACGACGCGGTTTATGATTATTCCGATGGAGTTATCCTTAAGGCTTATGAGCTGACTGTAGGAAAGAGTGCATCCTTTCAGGTGTATGATGACAAGGCAGGGCTTGGGCTGGAAGCCCGGATAAGCAGGGAAAAGGATTTGATTTTAATAGATGCTAAGACTTCAAAAAGCTTTAAGCTGATTTTGGTTAATGTTACAAATGTTGCCTCTGTGGACAACGCCAGCTTTATCATAGACGGAAACGATACTGTTATAACAGCGGAAAAAGGCGGTATTATAAGAGTGAATCTAAAATAAGCAGCCTTATAAAAAGCTGTGAGCCGGTAATATATGCAGTATTATAAGGGCATTGCAAAGCTTTGATTTTGGGACGCTACAGACGAAATCGACTATAGCTATCCGGCAAGCCACGGTAAAGCTATTTGCTATAAAAAGGGTCACGCTTTTATACAATATCCATTGTATAAAAGCGTGACCGGTTTATGAATGAAGCAATGGTACTAGTTGGCATATTTAAATTAATCCTGTATTATCTCATCCAGCAGCTTATTTAATGCGGTGGCAGCCACACTAAACAGCTTGGGGCCACCTCCTTCGTATTTGCTCCAGACCGGCTCCAGCTCCAGCTTGTCAAAGCCTTCAAAGCTCCACAGATGCGGCTCAAGGGATAGAAAACCATCATAGCCATTATTGTATAGGGCGGATAGGATTTCTTTTAGCCTGCCGTCGCCATAACCTGCCGGTTCCACATGATGATCGGAATATACTGCATCCTTGATATGCATGTAAGCTATATAATCCTTAAGAAGCTCATATGCATGGGGGTAGGTTTGGACATCCGCCTGGATAAAGTTGGCGGGGTCAAAAACCGCTTTTACATAATCGCAATTCAGTGACTGCAAAAGGTCAAGACAGTGCTCTGCATCCTCACCATAGATGTCCTTTTCATTTTCATGCAGAAGAGTAATACCGCTTCCTTTTGCCAGCTCCACGAATTCAAACCAGCGCTCAAGCACCTCATTGCGATATTTGTCAGGAGCCTCCCCTCTGGGAATATAGAAGCTGAACATACGGATATATTTGCTTTCCAGCAGCAGGGCCAGCTCCAGGGTGTGCTTAAACAGCTCCCTATGGGGGCTGAAATCATCAGTAATACCTATTTTTCCAATCGGTGAACCGATTGATGAAATCCTAAAGCCTCTGGCATCCAGCTCTTTTTTTATCTTTTTTGCCTCATCCAGGCTATAATCAGTTATGGTTTTTCCATTTACGCCACGAATTTCAATATAAGAGATACCATGCTCAGCAAGCACATCCATCTGGGTTTTCAGATCAGCCGATATTTCATCGGCAAATGCGGATAGAATAAAGCGACTCATATATACTCCTTTCAGTTAATATGAAAATTTACATGCAGTAAGATGATTTGCAGCAAATAGCAGCAGTTCGGCATTTGACCCGACATGCCGTTAAAATTCCTGTATGCTTATATAGTCTAATGCTTCTAATAAAAGTTGTTATATTGAGATATATGACTTATAATATAAATATTAGCAGAAAAAACGGAGTGAAGGCAGTATGCAGGATTTCAGCTTTACATATATTAGAGATAATTTTATGTTTGCCCATAATCTGACTGTAAATCCTTTTGACATAAATACCCACATACATGAGGGATATGAAATATTTTACTATCTGTCGGGGGACCTCACCTATTATATAGAAGGACAGGCCTATCAGGTGGAACCGCAGGACATTATAATAACCAATCGCAGGGAGCTTCACAGGATCGTATTCCATTCCCAGGAGCCCTACAAGCGGAAATACATTCAATTCAAGCCCGAATATGTACTGTCATTTCTTCAAAGTGAGGTGTACAATCCCTTTCATTATCTGGATCGCAGAAAGCTCGGTTTATATAATAAGATCAGCGCCAAGGAGGTTATCGCCGGCGGTATCCCTGAAATACTTGACAAGATAGAGGCAGCCGCCAGAAGAGACCAAAATGAAGATCATTTTCTTATCAAGCTGCTTTTTATGCAGATGCTGATAGAGATAAACAGGATTTATGCATCAGACAAAAGCATTATTACCGAGCCTGTTGCCAAATATGATAAACTTACAGATATATTAAATTTCATCAACGCCAATCTCAATAAAAGGCTGACTCTGGATTTGCTTGAAAATGAATTCTTTGTCAACAAATACTATCTCTGTCATATTTTCAAGCAGAATACCGGCTTTACGGTTAACGAGTATATTACCTACAAGAGAATTATGAAGGCCCAGGAGCTGCTTAATAAAAATGTACCTGTTCTTGAGGCTGCCGATGAGGTCGGTTTTGGCGATTATTCCAGCTTTTACAGGGCTTTTAGGAAAATAGTAGGTATATCACCACAGAAATATTCAAAATCAGGAATGTATATAATGCAAAGCTAAGTCAAAAGCCGGCAAAGCAGGGCTGCAGGCATCTGCCGGCAGCCTTGCTTAGTTAAGCCGGAAGGGGAGAGTTTACTTTATTGTATAAAGATATAGATGTATTAGAAGCTTGCGTCTATATCCAGGGTTCTTGCCTCTACATTTTTCTTTTTGCTTGAATTTTTAATCCTTTCCTGAAGGAGAGAGAGGTATAATTCCTCATCTATAGGCAGCTCAACCCAGCTGTCCGTCCATGCCGACAAATGCATGGCATTGGACAGAGTCAGACCGCGAATACCTTCTTGTCCGGGAGCAAGCAGTTTTGCTCCTTGTAAAATGGCATCTGTGAAATTTCTTAATATACCCACATGCTGCAGATTGGGGCCTGATACGGGAATTTCGCATTTCCAGACCTCCGGCTGTCCAAAGCCGTATTTGAATTCTGCATTGAATATTCGCTCTGACATACGGTTTCTCCAGAAGATGAGCTTGCCGTCCTCGATAACTATTTTACCCATATCACCGCTGATTTCAAAACGGTTGCTTCCCGGACAGTCTGATGTTGAGGTGACAAAGACACCTGTAGCCCCATTTTCGTATTCCACATAAGCAGTTACATCATCCTCAACCTCTATGTCATGGTATTTGCCAAAGCCGCAGAAGGCCCTTATGCGTTTTGGCATTCCGCAGATCCATTGCCAGAGATCCAGCTGATGGGGAGCCTGGTTAATAAGAACCCCGCCGCCTTCACCTGCCCAGCTGGCACGCCAGCTTCCTGAGTCATAGTAGCTCTGGGGTCTGTACCAGTCTGTAATAATCCAGTTGCTTCTGCGGATTTCTCCCAGCTCACCACTGTCAATCAGATCCTTTAGCTTCTGGTAGAGAGGATTGGTCCTTTGGTTATACATAATACCAAAGACCTTGCCTGAGGCATTTGCGGCATCATTCATAATTCTGACCTGTCTAGTATATACTCCTGCAGGCTTTTCAATAAGTACATGCTGCTTGGCCTCAAAGCCCTTAATTGCAAGAGGCGGATGATCATAATGGGGAGTGGCAATAAGAACAGCATCTGTAACCCCGGCTCTAAAAAGGTCATCTGCATTGTCAAAGAGCTGTACATCACTGCCCAGGTTGTTCTTTGCCCAGTTTAGCCGTTCAGGATTGATATCGCATACGGCTGTAAGAATGGCTCCGGGCACCTCCCCGTTATAGAGGCTTCGGGCATGGGCAGAGCCCATGTTGCCAATCCCAATAATTCCAAAACGTAGCTTCTCCATAATTTAATACCTGCCTTGTTTTAATGTAATATTTATTGAATTGTGCTGTTGCAGACGAATATAAACGGGCTTTTTATCCGGACTGTAAACTACCTGACAGGACTCATGATAGTACAATACTATAATGCATCTTGTTGTTTTAATATTTGAAATAATTTATGCAATATTTAAAATGAAATAGCGTACTCAATCATCTTGTGGATATAAGTACGACTGTCAGCCTGTCCGGCTTATTACGTTATACTTATTATAATTATTAAGAGAAATAAAATCTAAGTTATTCTTGTTTAAAATATTGCAAATCTTGCTTTTTTTATCCTCGTCCGATAAATTAAAATAAAAAACCCCTTCAGGCAGGTCTATATAAAATATAATTAGTACAAACTGTCCAAAGGGGATTTAAGTGTTAATTTATTTTAATTTTGCTGAAAATATTCCCATACTTCTTCAGCAATTTCTTCCGTTAAGCTCAGATCAAAGAGGATTTGGAGCAGACCATAGCGGTTTCTCAGTTCCTTGGCGACAGCAAAGCTTTTTATGAAAAGCTTCCTGTCTATACCTATTGCCATGGGACTGTCGGCTGCTCCCAAAGCCCTGAGCCATGACCTGATTTTATCTGCAGCAGGCAGGCCTGCGATAATTTTCGCTATTTCATTCCAGTTTGCCTCAAGCTTATTAATGCGCCTAATTACATTTTCAGGATTGTTCTTTCCCACCTGCCGTTCAAGAACTATAACAGTGGGTGCAGCCTGCCGAAAGGATTCCGTCATATCCGCCTCCCATTCATGCATGTCAAAGCTTGAAGCGGCAGCCCTGGCCTTATCAAAATCTATTTTCCTTGACAAAAGAAGCTCAAAGGCCCTGATGACGGCTATGGTTCCGATACCGACCTTGGTGCCGTGTAAAACCGGCTTTCTCCCCTCAAAGAGATAAGTCATTTCCCAGTAATGGGACAGATGATGTTCGCTGCCGGAGGCAGGCCTGGAGTTGCCCGCATAGCTCATGGCAATACCGGACAGAACAAGGGCATTCATAACATCCCTTATAGCATCATTACTTTTGGCTGCGGCAGCATGTATGCCGGATGAAACAGCCTCCAGCGACCTTTTTACAATAGCCGCTACCGTGGGACAGTAGTATTCGTCTGTGACTATATGAGCTATTTCCCAGTCACACAGGCAGCTGTATTTGCCCAGAATATCGCCTATACCTGCAGCAAGCATATTCATGGGCGCACTCTTTAGCAGGCTGCTGTCGGCAAAAATGGCATGAGCAGTTTGGGCTTCGTATGTAGTTTTAAGATGATTGACAATCAGGGGAGCAACATTTGAGGCATAGCCGTCCATACTTGGAGCGGTAGCCACAATAATATATGGAATACCGAGTCTGAAGCTGACAAAGCGGCTTAGGTCATTGATAGTTCCACTTCCGACTCCTATAATGCAATCAGAGGAGTTATCATAATGGATAAGAATATCACCGACCGCCCATTCGTCCGGAACAGGCTCAGGGCTTTCTATAACGTGACAGGAGAAGGCCTGATTTGCTTCATTGAATAAATTGATTAGCAAATCACCGGCCAGCTTGTATGTGGTTTTGTCAAAAATAAGGAATGGCCTTCTGTAGCTATTGGCCTTAAGATAGGGTATAAGTGAATATATGGCATTTTCCTTAATTTCAATTTGCTTTATTGCTGCCGAATGCTCTCTGCCGCAATCACAGCCAAGGCTGCCTTTGAGATATTCGTTAATGTCGCTGTTTCCATCCAAAAGAATAGCTTGCTTATCTAAATTCATAATTCTACCGCCTTTATCCGTATTTGATTTGATAGTCCTTATCAAGAATAAAGAATCAAACCAGCTATATAAAAAAACCATGATATAATTTTATCATATCATGGATTAAGAGTATATTATTATTGCCATCTTTCATCATTTTCGCTTTTTCAACATGAACAGTAAGCTTCATATATTTCTTCATTAAGGCTTTAGCAATTTGAACCAAGGCATTTAGCTATATAATATCAAGAAATAATCATAATCATCTAAGATATGTGCATTTATTATGATATTTTACAGCTTAATATCTAGAAAAATAAAGATAAAATTAAACATTGTGAAATTACAAGCTTGCATATGCAAAATATACCGCTATAATAAAAGTATCTGGATAATCGGGAGGCTTTCAGCTGAAATGTATAAATTTAAAAAAATTATAGTAAGTCTGATTATGGTGTTAATAATCTCATATGGCATACCGGCCATGTTTGATATGAATGTGGTCATGACGGCCTATGCTGCCGAGAAAGCCCCTGCACTGAAGGAGCAAAAGATAACACTTTATCTTGGATATAAGGATTATACAATCAAGATAAATAATCTTGCCAAGGGAGCGAAGCTTTCATATAAATCCAGCAATGAAAAGGTTGCAAAGGTATCGGCAAAGGGTGTAGTAAAGGCAATATCAGCAGGCAGCGCTACGATTACTGCAACAGTTAAGCAGAATAAAAAAACATTCAGCCTTAAGCTGAAGGTTACTGTTAAAAAGCCATATATATCCATTACCCAATCGACAAGCTATCTTAATGCAGGAGAGACAGCTCAATTTAAAGCTAAGGCATATGGTATAGATGGCGAAATCAGCTGGAGCTCGTCAAATCCTGATGTAGCAGAGGTTTCCTCCAAGGGTAAGGTTACCGCCAAAAATGGAGGTCAGGCTACGATCTATGCAAGGCTGGGTGATTTGACTGCCAAGTGCAAGCTAGAAATTGGTACAAACCGTTTAGGAAGCTTTTCTACCGAAATTAGCTTATATAATGACTTTACCGTATGGATTAGGGTAACAGATATAATGGAGGGAGAAAGCCTCCAATTTCAAACAGGCAGCAGTGATATAGTGAGCTGTGAATGGGCGGAGACTTTTGATGGGGACAGGATTGCCCTGACCATTAAGCCCCTTAAGATCGGGACAGATACAATAACAATAAGCAGTAATAAGACAAACGACAAGCTTTTTATAAATGTTATCGTAACAGAAAAGCCCAAGCAGAAGAAAGCTCTGACTGCGGAAGAAATTTATGAGTTATGTGGAAAATCTACTGTCGAGATAAATGCTGTTTCTGACGATATGCAGTCTATTGGCTCCGGCTTTTATGTTGATAAAGGCATAATAGTAACAAATTATCATGTAATAGAGGGTGCAAAAAAGATTACTGTCAAGGGTTACGACGAAGAGACTGTTGAAATAAAAACCATACTTGGCTTTGATAAGAAGCTGGATCTGGCCATACTTGCCACAGATAAGGAAAATGCTCCCTTAATCATAAGTCAGGATAAGGTTGCAGTAGGCCAGGATGTATATGCAATTGGTAGCCCCTTTGGACTGACTGCAACGATGACCAAGGGTATGGTAACCTCAGCCTCCAGAAAAATATCCGATAATAATGTGGATTATATTCAGATAGATGCACCGGTATCGAAGGGTAACAGCGGTGGTCCCCTGATAAATAAATACGGAGAGGTCATTGGCATAATTAACATGTATTTTGTTGATGGGCAAAATCTCAATTTTGCAATAAATATCAGGGAGCTGCAAAAAATTAATACCAACAGGCCCATAAGTATCGAGGAATATATTGAATTATATGACAAAATGCTTTTGGATGAGATGCTTGCCAATGCCATAATTGAAGATGAGCAAAACAGCAAGAAGTTTGCAACCTGTCAGGAGATACCGTCCGATACTGCGGTAATAGGAAGACTGAAACCGGGTGAATTATGGGATATATACAGGTTTGAGATGGATTATTATGGCTATTTCTATGCATTTATAAATTACAAGGACGGTATCGGCATTGATGATAGCTATTTTGTACTGATGGATAGTGAAGACAGCTATCTGTTTGCGGAAAAGGGAGATGATTATACTGCCAAGCTATATGATGTCTTCCTGATTCCCGGTACCTATTATATAGCTATATTACATAAGGATGATGAATATAACGGAGGAGATATTGATTATATTTTCTACACAGCTAGAATATACGAGTAATAAAGAGGCAATGACAAGATTACAATTGTAGAACAATAAAACAGATTCATTATTCCTGAGCATGTTGTATCTTTTACCAACCAGGACGGCCTGCTGCAGAAAATGAATCTGTTGTCTTTATCTATAGTATTCAAACCGGATATTGCTCGGCTATAAGTATCAATAAAGTTATTTTATCACACACTACGAAACGATTTTTCAAAACGAGCCGGATAAATTATTTTTCCCAACACCAAGCAATTAATCCGAAGCGGATTAACTGTTCATTTCAGCCTGGAGCTTTTGGTCTTTGCGGATAACATCATCAGTCATATCCTGTTTCATTTTCTCCAGTTTACTGCTGAGTTCTTCGTCATTTACGGCTAATATCTGGGCTGCCAGAATAGCTGCATTGTCAGCTCCATCAATTGCTACACAAGCTACAGGAACACCCTTTGGCATTTGTACCGTTGACAGTAAAGCGTCCAGTCCGTCCAGTGTGGAGGATTTTATCGGTATACCTATCACCGGAAGAGTAGTATGGGCGGCAATAACACCTGCCAGATTGGCGGCCTTTCCTGCTGCACATATTATAACGCCAAAGCCGTTTTCTTTTGCTTTGGATGCAAATTCAGCCGCCTGAGTTGGAGTTCTGTGGGCACTCATAATATGTACTTCAACCGGAATGCCGAAGCCCTTTAAGGCATTAATCGCTCCGTTGACTACAGGTATGTCACTGTCGCTGCCCATTAATATAGCTACTTTTTTGGTCATTTTTATCTCCTCCTTTATGTAAGATATGGGCATTAGATAATCGTAACTCCATACAATGGAGCATGATTTCGTGTTGTAAATGCAATATAACTTATTTATATCTGACTGTCAATAATTTATATATTAAAGTAAACGAAAAATTTAATTATTATCAGTCGTGATTTATTTTGGCAAATTACAAAACCATTTTTCCCATTTATAAGCGAACTCCACATTTGAAAGTGAGCTTATTTTATACATATGGTAAAATATAAAAGATCAAATCCTTAAAAAATTTTAAAAATTCTTCTTGACAACTAATTTTGTCTGTTGTTATAATGCGCTTAAATATAAAAAACCAAGCCAATGAAATAAGAATTAAACCGTTGAGCAAGAATAGTAGGTTTTACCGGATGTATACAGAGAGCCGCTGCTGGTGGGAATGCGGTTGCAGAGGTAATACTGAATGGCCTTGTGAGGGAAGCCCGAAATCATATTACAGGTAAGTAATATGAGAGTAGTCGCTTACGGGAACCCTGTCCGTTATCAGTAGGGTGCATATGATGGTATGCAAAATGAGTGGATGTTTTATACATCAAATTGGGTGGCACCGCAGAAGTTTTAAGCTTTTGTCCCTTTACGGGATAAAAGCTTTTTTTAATTCCTGAAACTTGAAGAAAGCTTTTATTTCCAATATCCACTCTAACCATCTTCATTAATGTAATTAAAATCTTGAAGTTCAATTTATCAATGAAGGAAGGGTGAAAAGATATGATAAGACCGAACAGTAATGAAATTGAAGCTTTGGCAAAGGAATATAAGATTATTCCAATCAGTAAGGAAATATATGCCGACATCACAACACCGATAGCAGTTCTGAGGAAGCTGGCTGCAATCAGTAAAAACTATTTTCTGCTTGAGAGTGTTGTAGGTGGCGAGAAATGGGGCAGGTATTCATTCCTGGGATTTGATCCGGTTGTAAGCATTTCATGCAAGGATAAGCTACTGGTGATTGACAATGGAGAGCGCCAGGAAATACATACAGATAAACCCTTTGAGTATTTAAGAGAGCTTATGAAGGAATACAGGTCGCCAAGATTGCCGGAGCTGCCGCCCTTTACAGGTGGACTGGTAGGGTATTTCTCCTATGGATTGTTTGCTTATGCAGAGCCTGTCCTTAAATTGAGAAGCAGTGATTTAAAGGATTTTGAGCTGAAGCTTTTTGACAAGGTTATTGCCTATGACCATCTGAAGCAAAAAATAATCATTGTGGTTAATATGAAAACTGACAAGGTACTTGAAAACTACGGCAAAGCTGTAGCAGATATCGAAAGACTGACAAGGCTTTTGCTGGATAGCTCAGTTGGCAACAGTCAATTAAAGGGCAGTGGAAGCAGACCGGCCTTCAGCTGCAATGTCAGCAGGGAGGAATATTGCAAAATGGTTGAAAAAACCAAAGAATACATAAAAGACGGTGATATATTCCAGGCAGTAATATCAAGAAGATATGAGAGTCACTATCCCGACAGCCTGCTGAATGCCTACAGGGTACTTAGAACAACCAATCCTTCACCTTACATGGTATTTATTCAATATGACGATTTGCAGATTATTAGCACTTCACCTGAGACTCTTATACGACTAAAGGACGGAAAGCTGGTGACTTTGCCGATAGCAGGCTCAAGGCCCAGAGGAAAGGATGCACAGGAGGATCTCAGGCTGGAAAAGGAGCTGCTGGTTGATGAGAAGGAGCTGGCAGAGCATGACATGCTGGTTGATTTGGCAAGAAACGACCTTGGCAAGATTTCAGACTTTGGAACAGTAAAGGTAGCCGATTACAGGCGGATTCACCGTTACTTAAGAATTATGCATATAACCTCGGAGGTGGAAGGGCAGCTGCATAAGGATAAGGACGCATTTGATGCAATCGAAGCTATCCTGCCTGCGGGTACCTTATCCGGTGCCCCCAAAATACGGGCATGTGAAATCATTGAAGAGCTTGAAAAGGCACCCAGAGGACTATATGGCGGAGCCATCGGCTATATTGATTTTACCGGCAACATGGACACCTGCATAGCAATCAGGATGGCAGTAAAAAAGGATGATAAGGTTTACATCCAGTGCGGAGCGGGTATTGTTGCAGACAGTGATCCGCAAAAGGAGTATGAGGAATCTGAAAATAAGGCAAAGGCGGTAATAGAAGCCATTATAAAGGCAAGCGAGGTGGATGAATAATGGTATTGATGATTGATAACTATGACAGCTTCACATATAACCTGGTTCAGCAGGTGGGCAGCCTGGGATATGACATTAAGGTAATAAGAAATGATGCAATGACAGTTAGCGAGATTAGGGAGCTTAAGCCGTCACATATTATTATATCTCCCGGTCCCGGTTATCCGAAGGATGCCGGTATATCCATAAGCGTAATCAGGGAGCTTAAGGGGGAGGTTCCCATACTGGGTGTTTGCCTGGGCCATCAGGCAATATGCGAGGCCTTTGGAGCAACCATAAGCCATGCAAAGCTCCTGATGCACGGCAAGCAAAGCAATATTCATATAGCCAACGGGGCAACGATCTTCCATGGTCTGGCACCGATGATTCAGGCGGCAAGATATCATTCATTGGCGGCAGTAAAGGAGACCTTACCTGATGAGCTTTTGGTGATAGCAGAGGATGACGACGGTGAAATTATGGCAGTCCAGCACAGATCCTATGAAATATATGGGCTGCAGTTCCATCCGGAATCAATACTGACTCCCCAGGGAGATGCTATTATGAAAAACTTTCTGAGAATTAGGATTATGTAGGCATAGGGATTAAGCAGATACAGTCGCTAAATGCAGCAAGTCTTTTCAGCAATATAAAATATGCTGTCATATAAATAAAAAGTTCATGATTAATGGAGGGGTATAGATGATTCAACAGGCTATTAAGCAGCTTTTGAATAAAGAGGATTTGTCTTTTGATACGGCAAAGGCCGTAATGGATGAAATAATGACGGGAAATGCCACCAATGCCCAGATTGCAGCCTTCATTACCGCATTAAGAATGAAGGGAGAAACAATAGATGAGATTACGGCATGTGCTACCAGTATGAGAGCTATAGGCTTAAAGCTGAAGCATGAGGGGGATGTACTGGACATAGTAGGAACCGGCGGAGATGAAGCCTATACCTTTAACATATCAACGATTTCATCAATCGTTATTTCTGCTGCAGGAATACCTGTGGCAAAGCACGGCAACAGGAGCGTATCCAGTAAATGTGGCAGCGCAGATGTTCTGGAGGCGCTTGGGGTAAAAATAGACATTCCGGTGGAAAAAAGCGAGCAGATACTTAAGGAAATAGGCTTATGCTTCCTCTTTGCTCCCCTTTACCATTCCTCCATGCGCCATGCCGCTCCTGTAAGGAAGGAGCTGGGGGTAAGGACAATATTTAATATTCTCGGACCCCTTTGCAGCCCGGCAAATGCAAACCTGCAGCTTTTGGGCGTATATGACGAGAACCTTGTTGAGCCGATGGCAAGGGTTCTGGCCAATCTGGGCGTAAAAAGAGCTATGGTGGTGCATGGCCATGATGGATTGGATGAGGTGTCCTTAAGCGCCAAAACCACGGTATGTGAGGTTAATAATGGGCAGGTCAACAGCTTCTTTATGGATCCCCATCAGTTCGGCTTTGACTATTGCAAGCCGGAGGAATTGACAGGAGGAGATCCGGCAACTAATGCAAGAATAGCAATTGACATACTTAACGGTGTAAGGGGACCCAAGAGGGATATAGTATTGCTTAACAGTGCCGTATGCCTGTATATGACATACAATAATGTAACCCTAAGGGAATGTGTCAGGATGGCAGCCGATACAATAGACAGCGGCAGGGCCATGGAGCAGCTGAGCAAATTCATAAAGCTGACGAATTCCTAATTTCAGCATTGTTTTATTAGCGGCTGAATGCAATAAATCTATTGCTTGCTTTCGGCAGGCAATCCGGTAGTGCAGCCTGTCAGTTATAGTAGATGTATATATATGGCGGTTTTCTGGAAACTTGAAGTTTTCTTTCAGGGATTAAGGTATTGTTTACTGACGATCAATTGTGAAAAACACTTATTTTGCAAAGGAAAATATAAGGAAATATGTTTGCGACAGGCTGCACATAAAAGCTAAGGAGGCAGGTGTTTTTATGATACTGGATAAAATAGCCCGTTCAACACAGGAGAGAGTAAAAAGGTCAAAGGAAAAGCTAAGTCTTAAAGAGCTCAGGGCCATGATATATGACGGCGAAAGTATAAAAGATATAGTCAGCAGACCAGTCTTTGCTTTTGAGAAGGCTCTAATGGCTTCTGATGATATAGCCTTTATATGTGAGGTTAAAAAGGCCTCCCCCTCAAAGGGGATAATAGCAGAGGATTTTCCCTATCTTGAGATTGCAGGAGATTATGAGAAAGCCGGTGCTGCGGCAATTTCAGTTCTTACAGAGCCGGAATATTTTCAGGGGGACAACAAATATCTGACTGAAATAAGCAGGACTGTATCTATCCCCGTGCTTCGCAAGGATTTTACCATAGATGAATATCAGATATATGAGGCCAAAGCAATTGGGGCGGACGCTGTCCTTCTCATATGCAGTCTGCTGGACGAAAAAACCATCAGATCATACATAGCCCTTTGTGATGAGCTGGGCTTATCTGCCCTTGTGGAAGCCCATACAAAGGAAGAGCTGGATATGGCTCTGACAGCCGGAGCAAGGCTGATAGGGGTAAATAACAGAAATCTCAAAACCTTTAAGGTGGATTTGGAAAACAGCATCAGGCTGCGCTCGTATGTACCGGCTGAAATTCCTTTTGTTGCCGAAAGCGGTATTAAAACGGCAGAAGATATAAAAAGGCTGAAAGCGGCAGGAGTCAATGCCGTATTGATTGGCGAAACTCTTATGAAGAGTCCGGATAAAGCTGCAGCTCTGGCTCAGCTGAAAGGTAAAGAGCTGTGAGGGGATATGTTGCAGAATTATCAATCATAGGAATGTACTTTTACATGATTGGATTTATTGACTGTTAATATATGATTAGTGGGCTTGAGGCAGTCATGCTTGCTGTTAATCTTGAGCTGTTAATCTTGAAAGGAAGTGAACGTTTGACCAGAGTTAAAATCTGCGGACTTTGCAGACCGGCCGATATTGAGATTGTCAATGTAGCAAAGCCTGATTATATCGGCTTTGTATTTGCTAAAAGCAGAAGGCAGGTTGACAAAAGGACAGCCGCTGGATTAAAAATGATGCTAAATCCTGATATAAAGGCTGTAGGTGTTTTTGTAAATGAAGTGCTGGATGCGATTATAAGCCTTTGCAGGGAGAATGTCATAGATATGGTGCAGCTGCACGGCGATGAAACGGAGGAATATATTTGCAGACTTAAGGCGGCTGTGGATAAACCGATTATCAAGGCAGTCAGGGTAAAAGACAGCAGCGATGCAAGCCGGCCGGAATACAAAAGCTGCGACTATCTGCTGTTTGACAGCTTCAGGGAAGACACATACGGAGGAAGTGGTATAAGCTTTGACTGGAGCCTGATTGAGGGGTGCGACAAACCATTTTTCCTGGCCGGCGGAATAAATCAGGATAATATTGTCGAAGCCATTAAAAGAGTCGCTCCCTACTGTATTGATGTCAGCAGTGGAGTGGAAACGAACGGATACAAGGATTTTAACAAGGTAGTGAATATGGTGAATACGGTAAGGAGTGTGAGTAAATGACTAAGGGCAGATTTGGAAAGCATGGAGGACAGTTTATACCTGAAACGCTGATGAATGCGGTTATTGAAATAGATGAAGCCTATCAGCATTACAAAAATGACGAGGGCTTTTGCAGAGAACTTGATGATTTGCTGAAAAATTATGCCGGAAGGCCGTCCCTGCTTTATTATGCTGAAAAGATGACAAGGGATCTTGGCGGAGCAAAAGTATATCTAAAAAGAGAGGATCTTAATCATACCGGCTCCCATAAAATTAACAATGTGCTGGGTCAGGTGCTGTTAGCTAAAAAAATGGGTAAAAAAAGGGTTATAGCCGAAACAGGAGCCGGTCAGCACGGAGTTGCAACTGCGACAGCAGCTGCGCTGTTAGGCCTTGAGTGTGAAATATTTATGGGCAAGGAGGATACAGTAAGGCAGGCTCTGAATGTATACCGCATGGAGCTTTTGGGAGCAAAGGTCCATCCTGTTACTACAGGCACAATGACCCTGAAGGACGCTGTAAATGAAGCCTTAAGAGAGTGGAGCAGACGGGTTGAGGACACCCATTATGTCATCGGTTCTGTTATGGGGCCCCACCCCTTCCCCACAATGGTTCGTGACTTCCAAAGTATTATAGGAAAGGAAGTAAAGGAGCAGCTATTAGAAAAGGAAGGCAGGCTGCCGGATGCGGTTATAGCCTGTGTAGGCGGTGGCAGCAATGCCATTGGTATATTCTATGACTTTATAGAAGATAAGGATGTTCGCCTGATAGGATGTGAAGCGGCAGGCCTGGGGATAGATACAGATAAGACTGCCGCAACGATTGCGAACGGTACTATGGGCATCTTCCATGGAATGAAGTCCTACTTCTGCCAGGATGAGTATGGTCAGATAGCACCGGTATATTCGATTTCCGCCGGCCTTGATTATCCGGGAATAGGGCCTGAGCATGCGTATCTGCACGATATCGGGCGGGCTGAATATGTACCTGTTACCGATAAGGAGGCGGTTGAAGCCTTTGAATATCTGGCAAGAACTGAGGGGATTATTCCTGCTATTGAAAGCGCCCATGCTGTGGCATATGCAATGAAGCTGGCTTCTAAGATGGCAAAGGAGCAGATTATTGTTATCAATCTTTCCGGCAGAGGCGATAAGGATGTTGCTGCAATAGCCAGATACAGGGGGGTGCAGATATATGAGTAGACTTAACCGGGTATTTGAAAATAAAAAAGCATTTATTCCTTTTATTACAGCGGGTGATCCTGATTTGGAAACAACTAAAAGGCTTGTGCTGGCCATGGAGCAGGCAGGAGCTGATTTAATAGAGCTGGGTATACCCTTTTCTGACCCGGTAGCGGAAGGACCTGTCATTCAGGAGGCAGACTATCGCGCTCTTTCAGGTGGTGTTACTACCGACATGATATTTGACATGGTGGAGGAGATACGCAAGGAAAGCGACATTCCTCTGGCATTTATGACCTATGCAAATCCGATATATACTTATGGAACTGAGCGATTTATGTCAGCATGCAAAAGGGGTGGAATTGACGCAGTTATCGTCCCTGACATTCCCTTTGAAGAAAGAGATGAGATCAAGCCCTTCTGTGATAAATATGATATATGCCTTATCTCCATGATAGCGCCCACCTCCAAAGAAAGGATTAGAATGATAGCCAAAGAGGCGGAAGGCTTTATATACTGTGTTTCATCACTGGGTGTTACGGGTGTTAGGGAAAATATCGGTTCCGATGCAGAGAATATGATTAAGCTGGTGAAGGAAGTTAAGGACATTCCCTGCGCTATAGGCTTTGGTGTGTCTACTCCTGAGCAGGCAGCTAAGCTTTCAGCCATATCGGATGGAGTTATAGTCGGCAGTGCGATAATCAGGATAATTGCAGAGCATGGAAGGGAATGCGTGCCATTCGTAACGGAATATGTAAGAAAAATGAAGGGAGCAATGCTGTAATGTCAACTGATGTAAATTCAATACTGCAGAAGCTCAACAGTGGCATTAACCTGACCGAGGATGAGGCATACAATGCCATTATTGCAATAAATAATGATGAAATGACAGATATTCAGATAATGTCCTTTCAGGTGGCGCTGCTAATGAAGGGGCCTACCCTGGATGAAATATCTGCCATTGCAAAGGCAATGAGGGATATATGTATACATGTAAGTCCAAAAATAGATCAGGAGCTTATGGATACCTGTGGTACAGGCGGCGGAATCAGTACCTTCAATATCTCGACAGCTACAGCCTTTGTGGCAGCAGCAGCTGGTATAAAAGTAGCAAAGACAGGCAGCAAATCCAACATGAATTTGACGGGAAGCGCAGATGTCCTTGAAGCATTGGGTATAGTTATAGAGCAGAGCCCAAAAGGAGTTGAAAGGCTGATAGAGGAGGTTGGTATAGCCTTTTTGTATGCTCCGATATTCCACCCTGTTATGAAGAAAATGCTGCATCCTGAGAAGGAGCTGGGAATTAAGACAATCTTTTATACCATAATCGGCCCGCTTATTAATCCCGCCAATGCCACCAGGCATCTGATGGGGGTATATAAGCCGGAGCTTCTTGATAAGGTTTCAAGGGTGGCTCTTGATTTGGGCTATAGCAGAGCCATATTTGCATATGGTGAGGACGGAATGGATGAAATATCATTACTGGGAAAAAGCAGAATAAATGAACTGAAAAACGGTGAGATACAAAGCTATACGATAACCCCGGAGGATTTAGGACTGTCCCGCTGCAGGCCTTTAGATATAATCACGGGTACACCTGAGGCCAACGCCTTGATGATAAGGGATGTATTCTCTGGCAAGAACAAGGGCCCCCACAGGCAGGCAGTACTGCTGAATTCGGCAGCAGCCCTGATGATAGGGGAGAAGGCTGACAGCCTTAAGGAAGGGGTAGAGCTGGCAAAAGAAATAATAGATTCCGGCCTTGCCCAGCGCAAGCTGAATGAACTGACAGAGGCTTCGCATGAATACAAGGATTTGTAATAAGCAAGCACATGCTGGAATTTGCAATATGCATTAAAAATGTTATAATATGTTATATTATTCAGGTAATTGCGAAATTTTCATTATCGTAATTATCTGAATTTTTTGGATCCGTTTTTGCCGCTATAAAATTGTAAGAACAAGTAATCTTTGGTCAGTAGCAATTTTGCAAAGAGGGAACCTTTCAGGAGCTGATGGAAAAGCAGACCTTATTCCGTGATATGTACCGTTATCAGATGGGTGTTTAGAAGGATAAGGCTTGATATTTAACTCTCATGGTATTGCATTTGCAGTGTAAGTAAGATAAATAATTTTATATAAACCCTATTGACATTGACGTTACGTAAAGGTTTAGTCTATGCTTGCAGTGAGCAAATAAAGGACTCTATACCTGCTTATACAGATGCATAATTGAAAATACCCTGCAAGGGGTAATGGCAGTATCTATCCGGTATGTGGCAATATCAGAAGGGCAGGGTTGAAATGGAGTACACGATTCAGAAATTAAGCCAAATGGCAG
>JAAZDK010000167.1 GCA_012512855.1 Clostridiales bacterium | reverse complement strand
TTATGGCCACCAGTACCATAACCTACGGAAGGGGACTTGCGGTTGTTACCGAAACCGGTATGAATACCCAGGTTGGCCATATAGCCAGAATGATCATGGAGGACGATACCCCCATGACTCCACTGCAGAAGCGCCTTTCAAAAACAGGCAAGGTTTTAGGCACCGCCGCCATGGTTATCTGTGCTGTCATATTTGTAATGGGCTTGCTTAAACAGATTCCTGTTTTTGATATGTTCATGACAAGTGTCAGCCTTGCTGTAGCGGCAATCCCAGAAGGCCTGCCGGCAATTGTTACCATCATGCTCTCTCTTGGCGTACAACGCATGGCCAAGAAAAATGCAGTCATCCGCAAACTTCCTGCAGTTGAGACCTTAGGAAGCGCAACCGTCATATGCTCGGATAAAACCGGTACCTTAACTCAAAATCAGATGACTGTCACCTATATCGCCTCTGTTGAGGGAAAGGAAAAGGCAAACAGCAGCTTCGGCAACTTTCTTTTGTCCCATGCAGCCCTTTGCACAGACGCTATTCTGCAGGAGGAAAAGGGGAGCATAAGCATAACCGGCGAGCCAACCGAAAAGGCACTTGTTATAGCTGCTTATAATGCAGGAATCAGTAAGAATAATCTTGATATCACATATAAAAGAATCGGGGAAATCCCTTTTGATTCCGGCCGCAAATGCATGACTACGGTACATAAAACCTCGGATAATACATACCGCAGCATCACCAAGGGCGCCTTTGATGTTCTGATCAATAAATGCAGCTCATATTATTACAACGGCAGACAATACCCTATGAGCAACAAGGAAAGAAGCCGCTTTACTGCATTTAATAACCAAATGACTGAAAGGGCCTTGCGGGTAATAGCTGTCGCCTATAAAAACCTTCCTCAGTCGGTAAACTCAGGCAATGCTGCCTATCTGGAAAATGATCTGACCCTCATAGGCCTGATTGGCATGATTGATCCACCCAGAGAGGAGGCAAGGGAGGCAGTAAGTGTATGCAAACAGGCAGGCATAAGACCTGTTATGATAACCGGTGACCATATACTGACAGCCAAGGCCATCGCCAGAGATTTGGGCATCCTTACCGACAGGGATGATGCCATAAGTGGTGATGTCCTGAATTCTATGACTGATGAGGAGCTGGCCAAAAGTATTACAAAATACAGTGTTTTTGCAAGGGTTTCACCGGAACACAAGGTAAGAATCGTTAAGGCCTTCCAAAGCCGGGGCGAGGTGGTGGCCATGACCGGCGACGGAGTTAATGACGCTCCAGCCCTCAATGCTGCCGATATAGGCTGCGCCATGGGTATCAGCGGAACAGATGTCGCCAAAAATGCCGCCGACATGATACTTACCGACGATAATTTTGCCACCATAGTTGCTGCTGTAAAGGAAGGCCGAGGCATCTATGACAATATAAAAAAGGCTGTTCATTTTCTTCTATCCAGCAATATAGGTGAAATCCTGACCATATTTGCCGCCATATTATTTGGCCTTCCTACACCCCTGGTTGCAGTTCAGCTGCTTTGGGTAAACCTTGTTACCGATTCCCTTCCGGCTATATCACTGGGAGTGGATCCGGTTGACAAGGATATCATGACCAGAAAGCCTATCTCCCCCAGCAAGGGCATGTTTGCCGACGGGTTGGCATTTAAAATTGTCTTTGAAGGCTTAATGATAGGATCCTTATCCCTCCTTGCCTTTGTTATCGGCTATCACTATTTTGATGTACCTGCCATTTATTCCAGCCTGACCGGTAATATTATCAATGATGTGCCGGAAAGCTATATCCCCTGGGTCGGAAGGACAATGTCCTTTGCAGTACTTAGCCTGTCGCAGCTCTTTCATGCCTTTAACATGAGAAGCGAGCACTCAATTTCCGAAATCGGCATCTTTTCCAATATGAAGCTGGTATACTCATTTATCATCTGTGCTACCCTGCAGATATCGGTAATCACCATTCCCCAGATCGCCGGCGTGTTTCAGGTGGTACCGCTTTCGGCAAGGCAATGGGCAATGGTTTTGTTCCTGTCCTTTGTACCTATAATTGTTGTGGAATTCCAGAAGCTAATCAACAAGGCAAGAGATAAAAGGAAAAATAATAATATGAAATGACATCTCCTCGATTATTAAATGGTAAAATTTCCTATTTTTGTGCAATTAGCCACTTGAATTAAGTCCGATTTCGTTATATATTATAGTCAGTGAGAAGATAATACAAGCCTATAAACCGACCGATTTTACTGAACAATATGGCAAAAACACATGAAAGAAAGCTATGAATGTGAGGTGATGCCATGACTGACACCGAGATAAAGAAGAGTCCTGCCTTTAGCTTCAACCCATTTGATGATGCCGGTCAGGAGCGTAATTCAATGTATGACAGGATGCCTTATGTATGGAACACTGATTTGAATGTGGAAAAGATTTTTACAAAGGTAACGGGCAATGTCATTAAGGCATATCGATGCAAGATTGAAAAACCGTATGAAATTAAGCATTAGCCAAATCGATCAGGCTGCACCATTAGGGGCAGTCTTTTTTTGCTGCTATTTAATGGGCTTCTATAATTTTACCCCTGATAAAGGAATATTGCGGAAAATAATCATCTTTGTCCATATTGACATCCGCTAATCAAACAATAATAATATATATAATTGCTTTTACAGAGGTGAAAATAATGGAAGTTATCGAAATATCATATAAATCAACCAACAGCTATCTGATCAGATCCAATGGCGGTTGGTTGATGATAGATGCCGGATGGCCTGATACCTTTTCACAGATATTAAGGCTTCTAAATCAAAACAGCATTTCGGTTAATGAAATTGATTACCTTATTGTAACCCATTTTCATCCTGACCACGCCGGACTTACACAGAACCTGAAGGATTTGGGCACCAATCTGATAGTGCATGAGCTTCAGCTTCCCTTCATTAATAAAATAAACCAGCATTTTAAGAAGCATCCGAAGGAGAACTTTAAGGACATAACCGGCAGCAATATAATAGTCACAACTGAGGCAGACAGCAGAAGCCTGCTTAAGTCCATCGGAATTGACGGTCAGCTGCTAAGCACCCCAGACCACAGCGAGGACAGCATCAGTCTGGTGATAGATGATTGCTGTGCCTTTGTCGGTGATTTACCTGCCCCTGACACCATAGACGCATATGACAATCATGACTTAAGACAATCCTGGAAGCAGCTTTGCTCATTTAATATAAAAACAATATATCCCGGCCATGGTGAACCCTATAAGCTTGATCTGCTTAATATATAGCCGGGAAGAATAGCATTTTTTTTGCAAATGAGTAACAGCCGGCCTTGCTTATGTTAATGGCATAGTCGGCTTAATGGATTTAGCCGGCCTAAATATTAACGCCGCCTGTTCATATCAGGCGGCGTCAGTCTTTATTTTATGCAAATTTATATCAACAATATATCATAAACACCAAATATATTAACACCACTGAAGCACTTTAGACCGGACGCAACAAAAAGCGTTACTGCAATACCTTAAATGCTGCCTTGCCGGGATAAATAGCGTTTGCCCCCAGCTCCTGCTCTATTCTGAGAAGCTGATTGTACTTAGCCACACGATCTGTACGTGAAGGCGCACCGGTCTTAATCTGCCCTGCATTGGTGGCTACTGCGATGTCAGCCAGGGTAACGTCCTCTGTTTCACCTGAACGATGGGACACTACCGCTGTCCAGTGATTGTTCTTGGCCATTTCTATAGCATCAAGGGTTTCCGTCAGGGAACCAATCTGGTTAACCTTTATCAGAACGGAATTGGATACCTTCTGCTTGATACCTTCCTGAATACGCTTGGTATTGGTTACGAACAAATCGTCACCTACCAGCTGAATTTTGCCACCAAGACGCTGGGTCAAAAGCTGCCAGCCCTTCCAATCCTCTTCTGCCAGGCCGTCCTCAAGGGATATTACAGGATATTTGCTGCAAATCTGATCCCAGAAATCCACCATTTGCTCTACTGTCTTGAATTCGCCGGATTTCCAGAAGAGATACTCGCCCTCTCTGCCTGCCTTTTTAGCTTCATCATACATTTCTGTGGAGGCAGCATCAATAGCAATGTAAAAATCCTCGCCAGGACGATATCCTGCTGTCTCTATAGCCTTTACAAGATAGTCAAGAGCTTCTGTATCACTGCCAAACTTGGGAGCAAATCCGCCCTCATCACCTACTGCTGTTACATAACCGTCATTTTTCAGCAGCTTCTTAAGTGTATGGAATACCGTAGCGCTATGCTCAAGCGCTTCACTGAAGGTATTTGCTCCTACCGGCATAATCATAAATTCCTGTATATTGAGGCTTGAATCTGCATGCTTGCCACCATTGATAATATTCATCATAGGAACCGGCAGGACCTTGGCATTAACTCCACCAAGATACCTGTAAAGTGGCAGTCTGAGCGATGCTGCCGCTGCCTTTGCCACCGCCAGTGATACGCTAAGTATTGCATTGGCACCCAGCTTGCCCTTGTTGGCTGTCCCGTCAAGAGCCAGCATTTTAGCATCAATTTCATTCTGCAGGCTTGCATCCATGCCTTTAATTTCATTTGCGATCAGGGTATTGACATTTTCAACGGCCTTCCTTACACCATTTCCGAGATATCTGCTTTTATCTCCATCACGAAGCTCAACTGCTTCAAAAGCACCGGTGGAAGCTCCTGAAGGAACTGCCGCCCTGCCCATACTTCCATCCTTAAGTATAACCTCAGCCTCTACCGTCGGATTTCCTCTGGAATCAAGTATTTCTCTGCCTATCACTTTCTCAATTTGTAATCCACTCATTCTTATCTGCTCCTTTCCATTTTTATTTGCTTGTCTGTGCAAATGCTCAATTATATTATTAAATAATATTTCTACAAATGTAAATACTATTATTTGCAAAAATTTGGCTGCTATTCCAAAAAGCTTGTATAATTATTCTTTAGTATAAAATACCACTCTCCCGATTGATATGTAAAGTAAAAATTGATATACTAATTAGGTATTATTTTGTACTTTATATATATAATCGACAGGATGATTGGTGTAAATTTACTGTTTATCTTAACTGGGAATTAGCGTAAAATTTCCTGTTTGATGAAAAGCTTACAATAATAGAAAAAGAGAGGAAAAAATCTATGAGCAAGACATTTGAAAAATTAAAACCATATCTGGATAAAGCTATGGCTCTTCAGACCGCCAGAAGCTTATTTGAATGGGATACCCAGACCCTTGCTCCCTTCGGGGCCGCTGATAATACCTCCAAGGTAAACGGCATTTTATCCGATGAATATATGAAAAGCCTGATTAATGACGATGTCCGTCAGCTTCTTAAAAAGCTTCAGGAGGAACAGGAACAGGCGGAGCTAAGCGATTTAGAAAAGGCAATAATCAAGGAGCTGGCTAAAAGCTACGAGCAGCTGGAAAGCATTCCACCTGAGGAATACAAGGAATATAACGAGCTTACATCCATATCCAGCCGCAAATGGGCAAAGGCCAAAAAGGACAACTCCTATTCGGATTTTGCCCCTTATCTGCAGAAAATTATAGACTTTAAGAAAAAGTTTGCCTCATATCGGGTAAAGGACGGCAAAACTCCATACGAGGTGCTTCTGGGTGATTATGAGGAATGCTTCATGATCAAGGATTTGGATGCCTTCTTTGACAAATTCAAGGCTGAAATTATCCCTCTTGTAAAGGAAGTATATAAAAAGACTGATACAATAGATAAAAGCTACAATAGCTTAAATTATGACATAGAAAAGCAGAAGGAATTTTGCAAATACTTAAGCGGCTACCTTGGCTTTGACTTCAACCGTGGTGTAATAGCTGAAAGCGAGCATCCCTTTACCCTGCAGCTTCACAATCATGATGTCAGAATTACAGGCCGTTATCTTGAAAACAATCTGGAAAGCTCGATATTTTCAGCAATCCATGAAACAGGCCATGCCTTATATGAAATGAACATTGACGACAGTCTGACCCAGACTCCGGTGGGTACTGGTGCTTCCATGGGTATGCATGAGTCCCAGTCCCGTTTTTTCGAAAATCTAATTGGCCGCAGCTATGATTTCTGGGAGCCTATTTATGAGAAGCTGGTGGAGGCCTTTCCTGAGAATCTGCAAAATATACCGCTGGAGAAGTTTATAAAGGGCATAAACAAAGTATCACCCTGCCTGATCCGTACTGAGGCTGACGAGCTGTCATATTGCATCCATATAATTATCAGGTATGAAATCGAAAAAATGATTTTCAACAATGAGGTTACTGTGGATGACCTGCCGAAGGTATGGAACCAAAAATACCAGGACTACCTGGGCATAGCTCCCACCAATGACAGCGAGGGCATCCTGCAGGATATCCACTGGTCATTCGGTGAATTTGGCTACTTCCCTTCATACGCCATCGGTACGGCTGTAGCTTCACAGATATATGAATATATGAAGGAAAAGATGCCTGTAAGCGAATATCTCAGACAGGGCAATATTACACCGATACGGGAATTTTTAAGGGATAATATCCACAAATACGGAGCCACAAAGAACACAAATGAAATCCTTAAGGATCTGTGTGGAGAGGAATTCAAGCCTGATTACTATATTAATTATCTTAAGGAAAAATACAGCCGGCTGTATGAGCTGTAATGCTCTCTTTAATCCATGCAATGGTCTTCCCTTGCATGGATTTTTTACAAAGAGTACTTTATCAAGACTCTTAGAACCTGATAAATATTTATGCATAATTATAAATTTATCTTGCATATTTTGCTGGAAAGATGTATTATTAAAGCATTAGATTTCATTTACATAACCATTTTATTCTTAAATATTATATCTTTCGGTCCTGATTTTATCAGTAGACTCGAATGAAAAAATATACAATTCAGCTACTGGAATCTTGCTGCTTAAAATAGGAAACGGTAAAAATGTTGCTGAAAGTAGACGCAGCTAAAATATAGAATATAAATTGATTATGCTTTAATACAGATAGGATGGTGGATTTATATGAAACTTTGGGGAGGACGCTTTACTAAGGAAACCGATCAGCTGGTGCACAATTTCAATGCCTCAATATCATTTGATCAAAGGCTTTATAAGCATGATATTGAAGGCAGCATAGCCCATGTAAGCATGCTGGCCAGACAGGGCATTATCAGCGAGGATGAAAAAAGCCTGATTATAAGCGGTCTGACCTCGATACTGGAGGATATTAAGTCAGGCAAGCTGGTCATCGATAATGAACACGAGGACATTCACAGCTTTGTTGAAGCCCATCTTATACAAAGGATTGGCGATGCCGGCAAGAAGCTGCATACCGGCAGAAGCCGCAACGATCAGGTGGCTCTTGATATGAGGCTTTATGTAAGGGATGAGATAAAGGAGCTGGATGCATTACTAAAGCAGCTTATGACCACCCTTCACACAATTATGAAGGCAAATATCAAAAGCTACATGCCGGGCTTTACCCATCTGCAGAAGGCCCAGCCTGTTACTCTGGCTCATCATCTTGGAGCTTATTTCGAGATGTTCAAAAGGGATCGCATGCGCCTGTCGGATATAAGCAAAAGGCTTAATATATCTCCTCTGGGCAGTGGAGCCCTGGCAGGAACCACTTACCCCCTGGACAGGGAATACACTTCAAGCCTACTGGGCTTTGACGGCCCCTGTCTCAACAGCATGGATGGCGTATCGGATCGTGATTATCTTATTGAGCTGCTTGGCGCCCTTTCCATTATTATGATGCACCTCAGCCGCTTCTGTGAGGAAATAATAATCTGGAACAGCAACGAATACCGTTTTATTGAAATTGATGATTCCTACTCTACCGGCTCCAGCATAATGCCCCAGAAGAAAAACCCTGATATTGCCGAGCTTATCAGGGGCAAAACCGGCAGAGTATACGGAGCTCTTATGTCCATCCTGACAGTTATGAAGGGATTGCCGCTTGCCTATAACAAGGACATGCAGGAGGACAAGGAATTAAGCTTTGATGCCATCGACACAGTCAAAGGCTGCCTGGCCTTATTTGATGGCATGCTTTCAACGATGAAATTTAATAACAGCAACATGGAAGCAAGCGCCAAAAACGGCTTTACCAACGCAACCGATGCAGCCGACTATCTGGTGTGCAAAGGGGTACCCTTCCGTGATGCCCATGGTATTATCGGACAGCTGGTACTTTACTGCCTAGATAAAAATCTTGCCCTGGAGGATCTGAGCCTGGACGAATTTAAGCAGTTTAGCAGTGCCTTTGAGGAGGATATATACGAGGCCATCTCTCTTGAGAGCTGTGTAAATAAGCGAAATACTGCCGGCGCTCCGGGAGAAGACGCCATTGCCAGGGTCATTGCCATGAACGAGGAATATCTGAAGGAGTAGCCGGAGCATATTTGCTGGGCAAACTTTTCAGGCACTGAGCAAGCTTTTAAGGCTTATATAAACAGCATGGATGGAATAGTAATATAGTTCAAAATATAAAAGGGACGTATTGCAAAGCTGCTTTTTTGGCTAGCTCCAACACGTCCCTGTATTTACGCCATTTTCACTGGTATATATTTAACAACGCTTTCATCATCCAACCACAATGATTGCATCATCCTGCCACTATGCTTACATCAGCCAGAAATCGTCCGGCCTGCTGCCGTAAAATCGGCAGAAAGAATCAATACAGCCACTTGAAATTCGGGTACTTCAAGACCGCTTTCCCCTTAATTTTTTTGCGGGATACATATGTGTTATGCCAAAATCTTGAATCAGCGGAATTATTTCTGTTATCACCCATCATAAAATAATGGCCTTCAGGCACCTTAAAGGGGCCAAAGGTTCCTGTGCCCGGACCCTCAAGCATCGGTTCCTTAAGATAGTCCTCCTCCAAGGGTTCACCGTTTACATATACCACGCCATCTATACCTTCAACTACATCACCGGGAAGTCCGATAATCCTTTTTATATAATCCTCCTCAGGTTTGTCAGGCGCTTCAAATACCACTATGTCACCACGCTTTGGCTCAGAGAATAAATATGCCAGTCTGAAAATGAACACCTTATCATTTATCATTATTGTATTTTCCATAGAACCGGTAGGTGAGCTTACCCTGTAAATAACAAACCTGTTTATAACCATGGCCAATGCTATCGCAATAGCAAATACCATTATCCAGCTGATTATTTCTTTAACTATTTTATTTGACATACAATCTACCATGCCTTTCCGCGCATATTATAGATTCCATAGTACTTTATCTCATTAATTATACACTCATTTAGTATCTTTGTAAATAATATTAAAGTTATATTCTGTCAGATTCTGCCGGGATTAAAATATGCAACAACCTGCGTTGCATCTGCAAAATCAATATCGTATAATAATAGCATAATTATTACAAAATACGCTAAGATACTATCTATAACATAAGAAAGGACCAATTATCCATGAATAATTTCAAAGAGATCAAGCCAGAGCTTATCAAAAAGAATCCTTTTAGCGCCATAGGTAAGGAATGGATGCTGATTGCCGCCGGCAACAGGGAAAAGCAGAATGCGATGACTGCTTCATGGGGTGGCCTGGGCGTTATGTTCGGAAAGAATGTGGCATTTGTATTTGTAAGACCTCAAAGATACACGAAGGAGTTCATGGACAGGGAAGAAAGCTTCTCCCTTAGCTTTTTAGACAAACAATACCGCAATATCCTGAATTATTTTGGTACGGTTTCAGGCCGTGACGAAGACAAGATAACCAAATCCGGTTTGACGGTATCATATCATGGCACCACGCCTTATTTTGGCGAAGCTAATCTTGTACTTATATGCAAAAAGCTCTTTGTTCAGCCATTGGATACCAACGCCCTTGCCAACGAAAAAATAGAAGCCACCTGGTATCCCCAGAAGGATTACCATACTCTATATATTGCAGAAATCACCAATGTGCTGCAGGAATGCAGACCCAACAATTTATAAAATTAGTTAAAAAGTAATCAGGCGGCTTGAGCTTAAGCAACCTGATTACTTTAGTTTACAGTTAATTAATAAAAGCCGTATTTTTTATTTTACATCCGACTTCTTAAATATGAAAATTCCGAGTGCCAGCGATATAGCCAAATATACCGCACCAACGATTAAGGTTCTGACATAATCACCGCCTGTGGCCCCCTGATTGCTGTAAAACGCTATATTATAAGAAAGACTGTAGTTAGTGAATTTTATCTTATTGTTAACCAGGTATTCTAATAAAGTAAATAGCATTCCTCCAAATGATAACCCTAATATATTTATTGTTATGGCACCTGCCATATTTTTAATGCTCATGGAAACCATCAGTAGCAAAGCAGTCAATGCTATTCTTAAATATAATTCTATTCCTATGGTTCCCCACAGATATTTGCCAAATTCACCACTCAGGCTGCCAAGCTCTTTGCTAAAGATCCATGCACAAGCGGTCCCTGCAATAAAGGTTACAAATATTATAAAATAAGCAGCAACTGTCAGTACTATGAACTTTGATAGGAAAATATACACCTTGGAAAAGCCTTTGGAAACCAGGTTTTTCATTGTTCCGTGGGTAAACTCAGACACGGCAAATATTGCAACAAAGATTGCTATTATGGTATTGTTTCCCAAAAAAGCTGTTATACCATATGACAGTGCATCAGGTATTGGATATGAAATACTAATATCCATATTAACAGAAACCCTATATGAAAAGTCTAAAAGTATGCATTGCAAAACAAAAATTCCTGCCCATACGAGTGCACATATGTACAGAGATTTGCCCTTAAACAATCTGAAGAAATCTGCTTTTAACAAATTGACCATAATATCACATACCTCTCTTCTTTTCCTATTTGATATGCATAACTGCCTGAAATTAAAGCTATGCATATGTCTACAAATCAGGTATATCTGATCGTTCCTTATATCTATGATTCTCTATAAAATGTCTATCATTTCTATATTAAGATTTCTATAATTAGCTTAGCTAATCTTATTATCGGTCAAATTACACAGATACATAAAATATGCCTCCAGATCCTGTCCTATAACCGAACAGGAGCTGACCATTATACCATTTTTGGCAAGCTCAGAGGTTAAAACAGCCGCCTTGTCCAAATCATTTGCAATATGAATTGTATTATTATCCACAACAGTGATATTTGCCGCATCGGTAAGCCCACGCAAAATATTTTCCGCCTGCTGGGCATTATCCACCTTATATTCCAGCTTGCCTGCACAACGCTCCAGCAGCTCTTCATTCGTAAACTCATCAACTAATACTCCATTGTTAATTACACCATAACGGGTGGCAATCTTGGACAATTCACCAAGGATATGGCTTGAAACGAGTATTGTAATATTCCTCTCCTTGTTAAGCTTTAATATAAGCTCCCTTATTCCCTTAATTCCTGAAGGATCAAGCCCGTTAATCGGCTCATCAAGCAGCAAAAATTCCGGATCACCCATTAATGCGATGGCTATGGCCAGGCGCTGCTTCATTCCAAGCGAGAAATTCTTGGCTTTCTTCTTACCTGTATCGGAAAGGCCAACCAATGCCAGCATCTCATCTACTACATTGCTGTCTACAGATAACAGCTTGCTATAAAACTTAAGATTATCTTTGGCTGTCATATTTGGATAAATGGCCGGATTTTCAATCATTGTTCCGATTCTGTGTCTTTGCTTTTGAACATCCTCACTTTCAAACAATCTGATGCTACCACCTGAAGGTCTGGCCAAACCTGATATCATACGGATAAAGGTCGTTTTACCGGCGCCATTTCTGCCGATAAATCCATAGATATCGCCCTTTCTCACATTCATATTAATATCCTTGACTGCTACCTTCTTACCAAATACTTTGGTCAAGCCAAAGGTCTGCAATACATACTCCATCAATGCTTCCTCCTATATCTGCTTTAGTTACAATATAAAACCAATACACATTCTAGCATAAATGGATTAAAATGTCATTAAAATTAAATAAAATTTTCTTTTAATTCCAAACTTGTCCAATAATCCAATATAATGTCAGTTTTGCAGCGTTTTCACAAATTAACCACCGTATAAAATTTTGCAGCTTGCCAGCTTTATATGTTTGATATATACAGGCAAATTATCAGTATCACATACAGTTATCACAAATTCCATAGATTACGGGATTCTTATTAAGAATTTTGGCATGGCTTTGATGCAAAATTTATATCCTTAAGCTCAGCCTTTATACCATTTCGTATAATTGCCTGGTTTACTGCATCAATGATTTCTTTGCGAAATTCCCTTAAGATATTTACCAGCATCTCATTCTTTTCATCCTCAGGCAATTCCTTTAGCGCAGCCCTAAGCATTTTTTCAATAAATTTATAATTCTTGGTAATAATCGATATGGCCTTTCCAGCCATTTTGTTGTCCTTGTTAATTACATCAAAGGTCATTGGCATCAAATTAACAGCCGTTTGCTCATAATCTATATTGCCAATTTGTATTTCCAGCTTGATCAATCTGCCGCAAGCCCTCTCCAGGGTTCTGGCCTTTATTGACTTAATATCGGCAATTATCATAAGATTGTGCAGCGCTTTGTTTGCATACAAAAGTATGTCATAGGAATATTGCTGCAGCAGGGATACAGCCAGCTCATCCTTATTGGGTATCAGGGAAACCAAAACCTTTGTAAATACCCTGGGCTTGTTGTTTTTGCTAATTATCTTTTTGATAGTATCGGTAAAAACATTATCCAAATCGGAAAGCTCCCTGGCAATGACAGGCATAAGTCTTTCAACCACAGATAAATAATCAATATTCTTTATATAAAGCCTGCAAGTAATCACAGCCATCATTCCCCTCGCAATTAACCGAAAACCCATAATTCTATCCTTTGATATATAGTATTCATAAGGGCGTCTGAATGTCATACTGCAGGCAGCTTAAATTTGTGTATAAATTTGCAAGAATTCCTTTACGAGAAGGATTTAGCTGATTTAGTCAGCCTATATATTCTTAAGGTAATTGCAGTTAGCATATATTCTAATGAAAATTCGCTAAATTATTGTAATAACAAAAAAGCAGGCTAGCACAACCTGCCATAAAGCTATCAATTAATTTATCTGCATTATACTTATATGCATTATTCTCTTTTTTCACTTATTCTGCCAGTGAATAGTTCAAGCCGACATTGCCTGCCGGGCTCAAAGCATTATCCACCTTCTTTAAAGCCATTTCAAAAAACATAAGGATAGCATCTACAACCTTATAGCATAGCTGGATAATATACTGTATATCCTCCCTTATTACCTTCAGCGCCTTCATGTATTCCTTATGGGTGTTAATGATTATATGAATTATCTCATCCAGGGTATGGAATTTGTAATTGCGCTTCATTCGAATATCGCTTCGGTTTACAAATTCATTAAGATGTTCCTTAAGCTCCTTCTCATACAGGATATGCTCTCTCATGTTACCTTCAAATATGTTGTTGTGAGGGTAAGTGCAATAATCGGAAAGATAATGAGTAATAACGCCAAGATGTCTGGCAAAATATCCGTTTATTCCTTTATTGGGATCATAATTTACGGTGATTTTTTTGATTTCATTTATCAGATCAAATAATGTTTCATCTATAGTATGCCTTTTTGTAAAAAATGATGGCTTTAAATCCGGCAGAATACTTCCAAAATAAAAAGCTTTTTTATGTTCATGTAAATCCTGAACATCCATGTGGTCAATTAAAAACTTGGCAAGGGATATATGTGACTTTTTCTTCATCCTAATCTTATTTCCTCCTGAAATCTTCAGTCAATCCAGGTATAAAAAAACTAGCATTATAATATAGGAATATCACAGCGATATCCTTAAAATAAGAAATGACATTCATATAATACTATTTTTTAATTCTCTTCTCAAGTAATTTATTTATATTTTTTAATTTTGCTTTTGATTTTTTATTTTTTCGTTATTTTTTCTTATGATTTAGCTTCTATATTCCTGTATGTCCATTATCTTATAAAGATATACATATTATTCCTCAAAAATATCCTTAATAACCAAAGACAGGTAAGCAGGCAATAGAAAAGCCCGGCTACAGGCACAACATAAATTATGTGCGGCTTAAGCACATAATTTATGTTGGCTTGATTAATTTTGGCTTCGTTAGATAATCTACGTGCTTTTTAGCAACATATCTGCTGGAATTTGTCCATGACTCAGTCTGACCAGTGCTGAGCATAGCGATCATTATACCATGATTAATACAGCTTACCCTGATAATCGTCGCTATATTTTCTGTCGCTATAATATACTATAAAATCTCCTGCCTTAAAGCTGAAGGTAACTCCCCTGCTGTCGCTCTTTTCAACAGACGGCCCTTCCAGAAGCCACATGGAGCAGTTGCCATTATTCAGATAATTGCCTGCATTAATATATGATAAATGCTCCCTGCCTTCCTTATCTACCGTCACTATGCTGAAATTAACAATAATATATCCGCCTCTAAGCCAGAAATCCTCACCAAAATCAATTCCATGCTTTTTCATATAGCCATATACATCAAAGCCGCTTTCCACCGCATATACATCTGCCGGCAGCTTATAATTGCCATACCAGCGCTGCATATACTTTGACAGGCTCAGTTTTGTCTCTCCGGTTGCTGCAGCTACATCTGCAAAGGAGGGCAGACTTGAAATATGAGCGGCGTAATCCCAGCCTATAAAGGTTCTGAATGGACCAAGCAGCTTTATCAGGCTGTAGGAATAGATCGTGCTTTTCTGGTTGGAGACCTTTGAATAACTGATACCTAAAACGTCAGCTGTATTTTGAATTTCCTTTTCCGGTATTCTGCTGTATATATTACCGGTAGTACCGGACTTGATATTAACCAGGTCTATGCCCTCACCAACCTTGCAGAGCTTATAAAGCTTACCTTCTATTTCCTCATTATAGTAAAGATCTACCTGTTTTCGATTTTTGCCTTTGGCATCGACATAGTAGAAGGTAGGCGTAATTTTTATATGACAGGCATTGCCATACATTTCACCAACCGTATCCAGCATAAAACGGACTGCATAGCCGGCCTTTAGCACACCCAAGTTTTTATACTGAGGATGACTGCCGTTAACCAGGGGCAGGGTAAATTTACTGTTGCGGCCGGTAGCCTGTCCGTAGCTGTCATTAGTACCGACCGTATAATAATAGGCATAGTCCTTATTATAGCCTGCCATCTTTGTACCATCCACTGCGCCACTGAAATATTTAATAAGCATTGTATTATCAACGCGGAAGACATTTTCCCAGTTAGGATAATCGTATATATCATAAAGAGTCAGTCCGTATACTCTTCCTGATATCTGAAATTTCATTTCGGATGTGGCTACATAATTGTATATGCTTGTATTTCTGCTTTCCTCAGTATTGGTCAACTTATCTTCGCCATTGACTGCAACAGTGCGAAACTGCACCCTGTAGACCCCCTCCTTAACCCAGATGGGCACATAAAAGCGATAGCTGTTGCGTCCCAGCACAAACCAGCTTCCGGCCTTGATAAAGAGGTCGTTTTTTGCATCTTTATCCCCCAAAACGTCCAGATACACATCAAAGGGGAACTTCACCTCATTCCTGACAGTCCCATCCTTTTTGGCAATGTACGAGACATTGACCGGATCAATAAAGGAGCATGAAAAATCCCTTTCATAATATCCCGGCCGCTCGCTGTGATGAAGCGTATTGGATATTCCCAATGTAAAATCATTCAGAGTCGTATCCGGATCCAGTACTATATGCACGGCATCCTTTTCAGGCTGAATAAGCTGCACCCATCTGTCATTGTCGGCTGAAACCTGCGGCTTGCATATCACAGGTGTATGGATTGTCACATCATTAATATCAAGAGCATATATCAGTCGGGATGAAAAAGAATTTACACTATGAGAATGAAGAAAATAGATTACGTTACCGTTAGATGAATAGACTCCGTTTCTTTTTGTTGCTTCCACCACTTTACCTTCGGTATAAAGAGTCTTGTCGGGAATAATATAATTGGATTGTTTAAGAGCTGTTATATTTGGAGCCTGGGTTATTTTCTCCCTTAGCTCATTGCTTAATACTACTGTGCCATTAAAGATTAACAAGTCATTTTTTACTCTGGCCTCACCCGTCATACTGACAGCATAAGATGTCAGATCCTCATATTCAATATTCGGTCTGTCTGTAGAATCCGTTTCAATAGGAGCTGCCTCGAGGATAATTCCTGTCTCCACCTCTGGTGGCGGCAGCACATGATCTTCAAGCCTGCTGCTGTGCCATGTAGTGAGTGTGGGCAGATTAAGATAGCTATAGTTTGCATTTAATGTTACTCCACCGTCAGGAAGAGAGTAATTGTATACATTTGCTTGTCCTACATAATAATACTCAAGCCTCTCTATCTCCCAATAGGAATATGCCTTCTCCACTTTTACATTTTGAGTATTGGATTCCACAACCGTTACCTTCTGTGGTCCTCCAAATTCATCAGGAGTATTTGTGTTGTATGTAAGGGTATAATTCATTGTCACAGGTACGGTATAAGTTACCTTGCCGGTTTTGTTTACAAGCCTGTAGCCCAGCAGATAATCCTTGGTCTTTACGTATACATACTGGCTTTCTGTTGTCGGTATACCCTGTTTGGAATCAAAATACGGTGATGTATACTTATCGGCATTTATAACTCCATAGGGATTGCCCGGACTGTCCAGCGACATGGATATAGGCTCTGAAGCTTCTGGAATATCAACCTCCTGAACTACACCATAATATAATCTCAATGTTACAACCGTTTCCATACTTGTAGAGTTTGGTATACTGAATGATATACGGCTGCCGGTACCGGATATGGTGTTACTGTTTGATGATGTAATATATGTATAATCCCATCTATTCCGGTACTCATATACTGTACCGTTAATGGATTTCTGAGCCGCTGCAGTTTTGTCGATTGGCTGATTCCTTGTGACGGTTTCTGATGACAGCTCACTGATAAATCCACCCGTATCAGATACCATAATCGTTCTCAGGGTAATTGTATCTTCATTTACATCATTTCTTTTTTTATAAAACACCTTAACAGTTACAGCTTCTGATACCTTGTCGGCTGACGGCAGCTCAAAGCTTATCCTTTCTCCTGAACCATTGCTGGATATGGTAGGCTTGCTGGCACTGTTTAAGGTATATGACCAGCTCCATTCTCCCGTATAGCTGTAGCTTGTCGTACCAGATGAAATATCAGCTTCAATATTTCTGCTATAGGTCGTACCTCCCGGCCGGCTGGTACTGTCAATTTCGCATATATCCTCCCCAGTATCCTTATCTACTGCCTTTACAATGACAGGAATTTCTTCAGACAATACCCTATCATAATAAACATATACCGTCATGGTACTTCTGTCCCTAATATCCTCCGGGACATTGATGGCAAGAGGATCACTTGCTCTGTGGCAGGTCATATGCGTTGGAGCTTCTGCCTTGCTTTTACCTTTCTTGGTATATACATAATAGTAATTAACGGTTTTTTTATAGGTTACACCGGCTTTTTTTAATTCCTGAGGAACATTCTTTAAAATTTTCTCCCCTGCTGTAGCCTTGCCTGTATATAAATTATCATTGATTATATTGCCATCCCTGTCAATTGCTTTAATGACTACATCAGCCTCGTTACTGACTTTTTCATATAATACCTTAAAAGTAACCGTGCTATCTTTTTTGGCATCAGGCAGATCACATTTTATTGTTCGCCCAGAGCTTTTATTTGCTGTTACTTTTTTTCCATTCTCTCTGTCAGTATAAGTGTAATACCACTGATTATATGCCTTATATTTAACTTCATCTATCGTTAGCTCTTCCGGTGCAGTATAGGATGAATTAAGCGGATATGCTTCATAATACATACCCTTGTCCCCTGTTTTCAGCACCTTTAGCTCACGGTCAGGATTATCCTTATCTACTGCTACTATTTCAATATTAAACAAGGGTGGATATACTGTAAATTTAAAGTTATAGTAAAATTGCAAAACCTCCTGGGTTGTAGGTGACCATTTACCACCTCTAAATATTGTCCCGGGTGCCGCCAGCATCTCCTGATAGCCGCAGATGTCTTTTCTATATATAGAGTTATCCTGAGGATTATATATTTCAAACACATTATTGAGGTAAACATCTACATAACCACCATCTGATCTAATTTTAGCAGAGGTTATACCCAATTGTACCACTGCAGCTAAAAACTTTTTTCTCTCAATTGTATAAATAACTTCCACTGTATCTGCGTCTCTCTTACCTTCTGACTTTTCCAAAGGTACATCTACTGTGCTAGCTACATTAAAAGGCCCGTTTATGTTATACTCTCGTAAAGCTAGTTTATAGCCTGTTGTACGGTAATTCATCGTACCGGTTCCTCTTTTGTGGGTGCCTCTGATAATAATATGTTCATTGCCTATTTGCATAGTTTCTTGTCTTTCATTTTCTGTACCTACTATAACCCATGTTTCGTCTGCCTGTGCAATTAAAGGATAGCCTAATATAGGTACCATAAATATTAAGATAGTGGAAAGTATCAAGGACACTTTCCACTTTACTCTGACCTTTTTAACAGATGCCAACGAATAAATTCTCCTTCCTTTCATTATATCAAACACTATATTAAACATACTACTTAAGCTATTATCTCTCGTATGGCACAGCCTTTTTAACCGACCATTCAGTAAATCCTACTCCGTATGTTTCTGGCCTCATACCATTTATAGCTGAACATATTGATACATCAAATATCCCATCAACCCATTCCCCAATCTTGTGACCGGTTAAATCCACCAATCCTGTTCTGGAAAATAATATACTGTTATACGGCGATTTATTAGGTCCCAACAAAAACTCATCTACTGTATATTTTGATTTGGTTTTGGTAGAAACAATTCTGTAATGAACATAACAACGAATATAATAATTGTAATTGTAATAATACACAAATGAGGGATCTATAACTACCCTGTCACATTCCACTATAGTCTTATTTTTCTTCATATCCTGCACATATGCATTTAGTTTTTCATAAAATCTTTCAGCATATATATCTACTTCTATATCCATATCCGTTTTTGCCATGGTGTCTATCCATTTTTCATCAATAGTTCTGTAATCTACATTAAAGGTATTCCATACACGGCTATAGACCTTATCATACCAAAAGTCTGAATATCTTCCCTTTTCATCGATAAAAATTGAACCATATTTTGATTTTCCTATATCAACAGGATAAGCATATTGCTCCGGACTTTTGAGCGGCATAACAACTCCAATATAGCTATATTCTATCCCCTCAAAGGCAAGCATACCTTCATAAAACCTGTTCGGGAAATTGGCCAGGATGTAGGGGAACATATAAGCATTGTTGGGCAGGTTCGTTGTACGGATTAGCTGACCGTCCGGGCTTATCTTATTTCGCAGCTCCTTATTCTTCAGCATCTTTAATATGTTCATGGCATCAGTCCTTACAATTGCGGCGGTAAGCTTCAGATATCTGTGTTGAGTATAATCTCCCTCTGAAAAGCCCTTTAGGAAGCCTTTTATAAAGCCCTTGGCTATATCCTCCCTTTTTGATGCAGCAACCTTTTTGATATCAGATATTCTTTTTT
>JAAZDK010000166.1 GCA_012512855.1 Clostridiales bacterium | reverse complement strand
TCTATAGGTATATCACATACCGATCCGACGCTGAATACCGGATATGGGAATTTACCGGGATTAGCTCCTGCCCCGACACAACCCCGGGCAACACCGGCTGCATCAACAGCTCCCATTGGCACAGGCCCGCAAATTGATTCGCTTAAAGGGCTTGCCGGTGGTGTTCCCTGATGGTTTGATAATCTTATAAATTTGCAGTTTACATCCATAAGTACGCCTTCAAAGCCGCAACCGGATGGACCGCCACTGGTAGTAAATACAATAACTGTTTGCCCGATATAGTTTTTCATCAGCTGTACAAAGCTTGGAAATCCGCCGCCATTGCCATATGCACCGGCATAATAGCCGTTTCCAGCAAAATTAAAGCCCATACATGTTCTCCTCTCTATAGTCAATTCTCAATTAAATCGCATTATGACAGAATGATACAATCTTATCTACAGGGATATCACACACAGATCCAACGGTAAAGTTACCATGACCCGGTATATTACCTCTGCCGACAGAACCAAATTCTTCTCCGGGCCTCGGGCATATAGACTGGCTTAATGGATTTGCAGGTGGAGTACCCTGTTGTGTCGAAAGTCTGACAAAGCAGGGATTAACACTCATTAATGTACCTGTAAAGCCACAGCCGGATGCACCACCACTAGCTGTAAATATGGTCACTGTCTGACCGATATATCTTGCCATGTGGCCTAGTAAGTTAGAGTTATACATACGCACCCTCCTTTTTATGTTCTACTTCATCTTATGAGTAAAACGATAAAAAGTGACAGTAAAAAACATATTTTATTTTTTTCTTACATAATTCTTAAGAATATATAATATTATAGTTTTATATTGGTGATATATATGATAAAATGGTGCTCTGTTAATATTAAACTCGCATTTTTCAACAATAATAATATTAACTTTATTATGATTATGAACGGAGAATTTTTTATGCAGAAGGAAAAGTACGGTTTTTTCACCGCAGTGACAATGATAACCGGTATAGTAATAGGATCAGGTATATTCTTCAAATCTGACAATATACTGGAATACACAAACGGCAATGTCACCCTTGGTATTCTGGTTTTTGTAATAGCTGCCTTTGCCATTATATTCGGCAGCCTTACCATTTCACAGCTGGCCCGCAGGACGGACAAGCCGGGTGGTCTCATTACTTACGTGGAGGAATTTGTAGGGATTAATTTTTCCAAAGCCTTAGGCTGGTTTCAGATGCTATTATACATGCCTACCCTGTCAGCCGTAATCCCATGGGTTGTAGGCATCTATATCTGTCAGTTATTTGGAATTGACGGAAGCAACCTTATCTATACCATGATCGGTCTTGCAGTAATAATTGTCCTGTATATAACCAACATATTGTCAAGCCGACTGGGCGGTTATTTCCAGAATGCCGCCACCGTTATAAAATTAATTCCGCTTTTGACTATTGCAATTTTCGGCTTAATATTTGGTCATCCAATGAAGACCTTAAGTTCGGATGTTGGCACTATACGTCAATCAATTGCTTCAACAGGATGGTATGCGGCCTTCGCCCCCATAGCCTTCTCATTTGACGGCTGGGTGGTGTCAACCTCCATATGCCATGAAATTAAAAACAGCAAGAAAAACCTGCCTCTGGCCCTTATTATTTCACCCCTGCTGATACTGGCCTTCTACATTTTATATTATGTAGGATTAACAAGCTATGTGGGTGTAAATGAGGTTATATCGCTGGGAGATGGCAGTGCTTATCTTGCAGCCAATAATATATTCGGTGACATTGGCGGTAAGCTTTTACTGATTTTTATCATAATATCGGTTCTGGGAACAGCTAACGGTTTAATCCTTGGATATATCCGCATTCCCTACTCTCTTGCCATCCGCAACATGCTTCCGAAAAGCAGTACATTTTCCAAGGTATCCCCAAAGCTGGGCGGCATGCCTCTGAATAGTGCAATACTATCCTTTGCCATTACTTTGATATGGTTGGTTATCCATTATATAACACAGGAATACGGTATTCCCGGGGATGTATCGGAAATATCAATTGCCTTCAGTTATATACTTTATATCGTGGTTTATATAGCAGTTATCCGTCTGCTGGTTAAGGAAAAAAGTGAAGGAATCGTCATGAGATATATAGTACCCATCCTTGCTATTTGCGGCTCTCTGATTATTTTCTGCGGAAGCGTGCCTAATCCTATGTTTGGTGCCTCCTGCCTGATTTGTGCCGTTGTTGTAGCCTTTGGATTTTTCTATAACAAGAACGCATTGAGAAAAGCAGATACCAGATAGCTAAAATACTGTTCGTTTCCCATTAACCCCTCATGGAGCTTTTTCCATGAGGGTTTTTATATGGGCATAATAAATATAAGGAAAAATAGTAAATATTTCCTAATGATTCTGACAATATTTTCTATTTCTAGAAATTGACAGCCAATTAGATTCCATATAAAATGAAATTAACAAAATTTGGGATAAGCTATCTGCCTCAATACTAAATAAGGTGCCGACATGCTTTGTATTTACACAGACTTTAGCAAGGCTGTCCATGTTATAACAGGCCATCTGCCGGAAGGAAGCAAAGAAAGGAGGGAATACAGGCAATC
>JAAZDK010000165.1 GCA_012512855.1 Clostridiales bacterium | reverse complement strand
TAAAGCATGATAAAGCGTCCCTGGTCAAAAAACTTCTTAATGACCAGGAAAACATCAGTATGTGCAATCCTGATATGCCTGAAATTCTTATGCTCCCACAGCTCGTCTCCATCGCCTGCCTCCACATATATATATCCGTTGTTGAAATAATAATTTAGGGCATGAAGGAATATGCTCTGGTTTCTGGTGAATTCATCGGATACGCTGTCGTCTCCCCGGTGAACATCACTGAAAAATATAAATCTGGATTTATCGTCAAAGGGGATTAAAACGGCATTCCTGTATGCTTCGGTTAGTCTTTTATATGTTTTCATAAAAATCGGCCCTTCTGTTTAAAATCTGGACTGACTGATTAATGCAGACTGCATGAAGCTGCTTGCAGCAGCTTTTTTAGCTTTTAATAATTTCTGACAATTCATAGATTTCCCATAAACAGTTTCAAATATGCCCTGAAATATAGAGGGCAAAAAAGCGTTTGAAGGCATAAACCGTAATGATTAAAAAGTAAGTATCAAAAACTAGTGCATAAAGCAAATAAAAAAGCCTGCTATTGATATTTGACCCGCAACAGTGGTAATATATGGCTAGCAGGTGAATTAGAATGGATAAAAGTAAAAAAGCCCTATTAAGCTTTGCTGCCATAAGCCTTTTTACGGTGGCTGTTGTTATTTTTTTATTATTTTTTGGACCTATATCAGCAGAATATAAGAAGTTTAAGGAGTATAAGCATCTGCTTAAAGATAGGGAGATGTTTGTAGATTTGTCTTTGACGGATGGCAGAGCCTATGCCATTATCAGCAGGGAAGGCAGAAGCGATCATGGAGATTTGCTGGTCATCTTTGAGGAGGAATCCGGATGGAAACGGATCTATGAAAATGATTTTGCGGATCTGAAGCCCTGGAAAATAACCATAGCCGATATTGACGGGGACGGTATGCAGGAGATACTTACTGCTGTAAGAAAGAGCACCCATTATGACAGCCGTGAAGGCAATAGATTGTTTATCTTTAATTTTAAAAATGATCTCCTGGTGAAAAAATGGACCGGCTCCCAAATAGCAGGGGAGTGGAAGCAGTTTTATGCCGGGGATTTTCTGCCGATGAAGGGAGATGAGTTGATTTTTGTACAAAGGCTGCCTGACGGCAGGGAGCGGCTTGTAATCTATTACTGGTTTGCTTTTGGATTTATTATGCTGGCTGAAAGTGATGCATATGATAATATATCTGATTTGCAGATGACAGATAACAATCTGATAAAGCTGGAATACGGCAATAATGAGACGCTCCATCTGACGGTTAAGGACGGGAGGATAGTAGCTTATTCTGAATAATATAAACTGTACTTATAGTAAAAACGCTGGTAGTTCAGGTGTTAAAGCGACAGCTAAGTGAGACGCAAAATTAAATATGATGTCATTATAGTTTGGCTGGAAAATAGTGAATGATATTCGGCAATAATGAAAATATTTCCATAAAAAAGCAGAGACAAATCCTGCGTTATATAAATGGAGGTAAATTATATGAAGCGATTAATTCTGATTCTGGTATGTGTCTGCATTTTGCTTGCAGCCTGCAAAAAAAGTACGGATGAGAATATTAATGAACCCCAGACAGAAGATACAGAGACAAAGGAAAATCTTGATAAAGTATCAGATGGCACAGCCGGTTTATCTGACAATAATAGCGGGGGCGCTGATGACGTAAATGATGGCATAGTAGCAACCCTTCTTAAGCTTAATGCATCCTGGGCCAATGTCAAAGCCCTTGAGCTTGAGCAAGCTGCCTTCACCATGCCGGCTTATACGGCCAATGTCAAACCATATAAAATCGCCG
>JAAZDK010000019.1 GCA_012512855.1 Clostridiales bacterium | reverse complement strand
GCGCTTAGGTACGCCCATTTCCTGAAGAAGGACGGGGCTATTGTGGTTAATGATCAAAGGATTGATCCTATGCCTGTAGTAATTGGTGCGGCAAAATATCCTGATAATATTTTGGAGGATTTACAGCAGAAATATCGCATCTTTAAGGTGGATGCTATTTCCGAAGCCAGGAAGCTGGGCAATATAAAGGTCTTTAATGTTATAGTACTGGGAATTGCAGCCCAGCACATGAACTTCAGCAGGGAGCTGTGGCTGAAGGTTATAGAAAGAGTGGTTCCTCCAAAAACGGTGGAAATCAATAAAAAGGCATTTGAGATCGGTTATAGCCTGCATTAATCCAAAAATTATAAGCAGATGGAGCATGGACGCGCAGTGCTTGGCAGCCTGAAAGCCAGGTACGGGCTTCATCAGCACTTATAATAGCGGGATAGCAGCATAATACGGATAGTCTACAAAAAGGGGGTCTAGAAATGATTAAGCAGCTTTCTGTCTTTGTACAGAATGAAATTGGCAGTCTGGCCGGTGTCACTTCTGTTCTGAAGAAAAATATGATTAACCTGAGAGCGATTGCATCCTTTGACACACCTGAATTTGCCATTCTCAGAATAGTTGTGGATCAGCCTGAAAAAGCCAAGGAATTATTAGCGGAAAAAGGCTTTGCAGTCAAGATGTCGGAAGCGGTGGCCGTTGAGCTGGAGGATAAGCCCGGTGAGCTGGATGGTATGCTTCATGCTATCGCAGACGCAGGGATAGGCATTAATTATATCTACTCCATAGTATTAAGAAATGGCAAGGCGCCGTTGATAATCCTGAATACGGATGATCTGACAAAAACCAGTACGGTATTGAAGGAAAAAGGATATATTGTTGCAGAACAGGAGGATTTGATAACATGATTTGGAACGAAACAAAGGAATGTATGAGTCGTGGTGAGATTCGCATGCTGCAGAGCGCCAGGCTGCGCAAAATGGTGGATCGTGTCTATCACAATGTTGAATTCTACCGTAAAAAGATGCAGCAGCTGGGTCTGGAGCCTGGAGACATCAAGGATATTGACGACTTAAAGAAGCTTCCCTTTACCACTAAGGATGATTTGCGTGACACTTATCCCTTCGGTCTGTTTGCAGTTCCTATGTCAGAAGTGGTAAGAATACACGCCTCCAGCGGAACAACAGGAAAAGCTACTGTAGTTGGTTATACCAGAAAGGATATTGACCTCTGGCAGGAATGTGTGGCAAGAGTTTTGGCTATGGCCGGAATCGGCAAAAATGACAAGATTCAGGTGGCATATGGCTATGGCTTGTTCACAGGCGGCTTGGGGCTCCACTACGGTGCGGAAAATCTGGGGGCCACAGTAGTACCTATGTCCACCGGCAATACCCAGAAGCTGATAACAATGATGGTGGATTTTGGTGTAACAGCTATAACATGTACTCCTTCATATTTGCTGCATATTGCTGAGGTATTGGAGGAGACCGGCAAGATAAAGGATATTCAGCTTAAGGCTGCCATATGCGGAGCAGAGCCCTGGACAGAAAACATGAGAAAGGAAATAGAAGCAAAGCTCAGGCTCAAGGCCTATGATATTTATGGCCTTAGTGAAATCCTTGG
>JAAZDK010000018.1 GCA_012512855.1 Clostridiales bacterium | reverse complement strand
CTCCAGCCCAATGTCTGTTTTGATACAATCTCTTATAACCTCCGTCAGCCGGCTTTCCAGCATGGCGGTTTGCTTTTCCTTCAAAAAATTCGCATTATAGTCACAGACATAAAAGCCTTTGCCTGCCACCGATTTTAGAAGGCCTTCCTTTTCCAGTTCCTCATAAGCCCGCTTTGTTGTAATGACACTTATCTGAAGATCCTTTGCCAGATTTCTTATAGATGGCATGGCATCTCCGGGCTTAAGTTCTCCTTTAATTATGGCATCCTTAATCTGGTAAATTATTTGCTCATAAATGGCAAGTGTATTCATACTGGATATATTAATCTGCATGAAATACACCTGCCTTCTTTTTCATATATTGATAAAGCTCCTGATTTGCAAATAAGCTAATCAATTCATCCAAATATTTTTTATAATAAATAACTATACAGCTAACTGAGCAAATAAATGCAGGTATATAATAATACCATAAATAGAGATTGAGCTCTTTTTTACTGCCAGGCAGGAATAAAGCAACTGTACATACCAGGGTAACGGCAATCAAAAGGGCAATGCTTTTTCCTGCGGTTTTCTTGCCTACTTTTATTGCTTTCGGTTTACTGTTAACCGGCATTTTCTTGAGCGCGCTATATGTCTGCATGGCTGTATCCACAGAATAGATACCCGGATGTATATATAGCAATGTTATTGTAAATATTAATAGGCTCCCGAAAATATATTGCAGTACAAGTATTATAATGCTTGGCTGATATATAACCCAGTTAATCAGAAGTAATATCCCATATATGAGCATAAGTATGCCAAAGCGCATATAAGCAGCCGTCATCAGATACTTTTTCCTGTCATCCTCTGTCAGCGGGCACAGATATAAGCCTTTTGCCAGTTTTATAGGGAATAAAGCATAAATAATTATTAGAACCAAATAAAACACCAAAATTATAACTTGATTTGATGACTGTCTGCTTATTATATTAAATAGATTTATAAAATATAACAGTGGAATTGTTGATGGCGTATAAAACGTTTTATTGTCCAAGTGCAGGCTGTTTTTCAATATCAGTTTCCACACTGTGATATCCTCCCTTCACCATAAAATACATAAGCTCCTCAATGGTCGGTCTTAATCCTGTCAGTCCTGAAGTCTCTATTGCTTCACTCAAGCTGCCCGATAAGCTTCTTATGCCTTCTTTATTTTCACAATCCGGATTATATATTAAAGCCATAGATCTGTATGAGCCGTACTCCCTGTGCACTACCAGTTCATCCGGCAGAGCCTTAATCGACTGTGCTTCTCCTGACAGCAGTAAATATTTATCCATAAGGCTCTCCTTGCCCATGGTAAATATTATTCTGCCTTTATCAATCAGGGTTATATAATCTGCTATCTGATCAAGAGTGTACGTCTGATGGGTTGTAAGAAGAATACTCCTTTCTCCGTCAGCAATCAAGTCCTGCATAATATCCATTAATTCCAGCCTGAAGGCCTGATCCAGATTGGCGGTAGGCTCATCCATAATAAACAGCTTAGCCTCATGTGACATGGCAAATGCAAGCTGGAATTTCATCTGCTGCCCCTTTGACAGCTTCTTAAGCTTCTTTTTAATATCTATATTGAAGCTCCTGCAGTAGCTGAGAAAAATATCATGCCTATAATTCTCAAAGTACCTTCCGAATAATTTTGCATTCTCCTCAGCAGACAGTCCGGGTTCAAAGTAGTTTTCATCAAGCACAATTCCCATCAGGTTCTTGACCCTTCTTTCATCCTCATCCATGGAAATCCCGTCAACAATAACCTTTCCGCTGTCCTTATGGTAGATATTGATTAAGGTTTTTATCAGGCTGGATTTGCCTGATGCATTCACCCCTATCAGGCCCATTATGTAGCCTTTGGGGAGATGAAAGCTTATATCCTTGAGTTCAAAATTAATAAGCTCCTTATTCAGCCCTTCAACTCTTAACATACTTCCTCCGTTTGAAAACTTTTTCTTAATATTAAAAAGTAATATGAGTATCTGAAAAATCAAAACTGTGTATATATACTGTACATATTGATATATACAGTATATATACACAGCTACATATTGTCAATATATTTTTAACATTTTTCTCAAGCTAATATTTTGTCCTTTCAATTGCTTCCCAAATTGTAAGTGATGGATTTTCCTTATAAAATTTATACCCTCTATAATTATGTAGAGTATAACCGTTTTCTCGATTCCTTTGCATTATTATTCTTGCCCGGCTTACGGCATCAATCACATTAGATAACCTAAGCTTTCCAAGGCAACGCTTGTAATTTTGCTCTTCCTTATATTCATGCATGCTTTGAAAAGATTCATTGAATGCACGATTTATAACCATTTCAAATACCAATACTCTGTTTCTCCCTCCACACTGAAATAATAGGTTTTACATGCTTTCAACCGAGCCAAACTTTATTCACCACCTTCAAAGTTCAAGGATTTCTTTAAATATAGGCGTAAAATCTATATCCATGATAGCCCCATATTGATTTATAAAATAATTCTTCATATAATCCTCATGCTTACGAACGCCCTTTTCACCTGAGGTTCCGAAGTCTGATAATGAATACAGTGTACTGCAATGATTATCATTACGTTCTACAAATTTAATTTCATCTCTTCTAAACAGATTAGAATTCAAGAATATAGGATTGTGTGTATTAAAAATAAGCTGAGCATGATTTTTATTAATATCGTCATTATGAAATATATTGATGATACTCATTAATGCTATCGGATGTATCGAAGCATCAAATTCGTCGACAACCAAGGTGCCTCCTATTTTCATTGCACGAATTACCAAAGGGAAAATGTTTATAAAACGAATAGTGCCATACGATTCAAATATCTCAGCATCTATTGCAGTTTTATTATTTAATTTTATATTATCAATAAGAGAACACAACCTTGCTTCAGATTCGTCATCCTTAACTACATATCCAATAGCATTGGAATTAATGCCAAATAATTTTGCAGCCTTATCAGTAGTTGCTTCTACATACATTGTTTTTTTCTTCGGATCCGCAAACCTTTTAATTAGCTGCATAGAGTCTGAACGATAAATTATCATGAACTTATTAGTAAACCAATCTATAACCATTCTCACAAATGCTTGTGAATAAATTAGTCTGAAACCATTAGTTAAGAATAATTCCTCATCGTTCAAACTGTTTTGTGCAATCTCATTAGCATTTTTTAGGTTCAGTTCTTTCTCTTCCGGCAAATACTTTTTTAGTACCTTCAGATTATCAATAATCAACTCTTTTCCTCGTCTAAATACTAACTCTCCATTTACAAAAAGCTCTTCATCAAGGACCCGTCTTTGATGATCTTCCTCAAGAAACAACCCCAAATCAAGACTTATGCTGTATTTAACAAGAGTACCATATTCAACAAATTCAACAGAAAAGTCTACCGGCATTGGTGAAGTTAATTTACTATTAGGGATTAACTCCAATGCATCTGCTGCTTTGTTAGGTGAGGTCTTTTCTTCCGAGTTTCTGATATTGCCACGTAAAACTATAGCACGAAAAACATCCATAGCTCCTATTATATTTGTCTTTCCTGAAGCATTTGGTCCATATATTACAGATGAGCATAAACCCACAATAGACTTATTCTTAACCTTTTCTTTTAATAAACTATAATCAAGCCCTGACTGCTTGGCTGCTTTTTTCATGGAAAATTTGGTTTCCTCAACAAATGACTTAAAGTTTTTTGTTGTAAACTCAAGCAACATATCTTTATAACCTCCGTTTTGCAATATTATTGCAATATCTATCACTATTATACGTAAATTATATACATATGTCCATAATTATATTCTCATTTTGCAAAAAATACACAAAATAAAACCCTTGATATGATGTCATCCTATCAGGCTACTCAATCCCTTCGGCCTGAAGCCTTAGCTCATAAAAATACCTGAGCCATTCTGGCTGTTCCTGTATAGTATCCTTTAGCTTCTTTAAAGTCCGTTTACCTACTCTTCTGTCCACTATTGCCAGTAATCGAATAAGAGGATTATCGGATGCCAGGCTTTCCTCAATGCTTGAACTCAAAAAGCTTTTAACGGCATCAGTAAACTGCCACACATCAAAAATTCCCTCGTTAAGCCTGAGCTCATCAATATAATTCTCAGCCTCTCTGTTCAGCTCATCATTTACTATCTCTTTGCCATTCCAATATCTTTTTGGTACATTCATATCCTCTTTTATTTTTCTTTCAAGCTCTCTATAGCCTTTATAGTATTTATAAATACTGCCCTGTATTATTTCCCTGTCATCAACAATGATTGCTATTCTGCCGGATTCATCATGGGAGTTTTTATACTTTGTAATAAAATATCTTAATCTACCTTTAAGTGCGTCACACAATAAATCCTGTTCCAATCGCTTCCTTATCCCACTCCATGAATCAGCCATAATCATCCCTCTATATCGTTTATTTAATTATATTATTTATTTTCAATATTATCGACTGTATTATTACAAAAAGCTGATAATTCCCACTCAACCAAGCTCAATTATCAGCCTTGAAAACCATTACAGCCTGCAGCCACTACTGGAACCAGCTCGATATATCCTCTTGTACATATCGGCTCCAGCTGTATTCTTGGGTTATTCTCATCTATTGCATATCCGTTTCCAATATAATCATACTCGGAAATTACCTTCTGAACATCCAGAATTACTGTACCATAATCCTCATCATCAAAGGGATCACTTCTGAATAAAAGATAATCGGCTTTGGGAAGCTCTATAATATCAAATCCATCCGGAACAATCCCCTGGTAATCCAGTTCTACCTCAACCCCCTGAACATATCCATTCGTAATGGGCTTACGATAGCTTTCAGGAAGCCACATGCTTACAGGCTCATCACTGACAGATTTTATACTTCTTAACAATCCCCATACATCACAGCCTACCTCATTACAGTAGGTCCAATAGTCATTAGCGTAAATTCCCCTTTTAATAATTACCTTTCTGGCAGCTTTGTGTATTCTTTGGACCGTTACCCTCCTGCTGCCTCTTGGTGTAAAGTCATAGGGCTTTTTAGCATTGACTGTATATGGTGTGAAAAGATATATAGGAACAGGATTGCTTCCATATTCCTTCGGGTTATAACCAAATTCCTTCTTAAATGCCCGCTGGAAGCCATCAACACTTCCAAATCCGAATTTGCTCACCACATCTATTACCCTGCAGGATTCATCCCTTAGCATAAGCGCCGCCTTTGTCAGCTTCAATCGCCTTATATAGTCTGCCGGGCTCATCTTTGTCCATACAAGGAAAAGACGCCTTACATGGACAGGGGAATACATGGTTAGCTTTGCCAGATCCTCTATTTTAATTTCCTCAAATATATGCTCTTCAATAAATTGTTGCATTTTCTGAACAGCCAGCAAGCGTTCGTCCAAGTGTATTCCCCCTGTCTATAATAATTCCCTTAATAAGAGTTCACTAATTTACATATAAAATCAGCTGCATCCTCAATAAGCCTTTCATCCACCAGATCTATCGTATCCATAGGACAATGTGTATAGGATAAGCATTCTTCAAATAAATCTGATGCATATAAAAGAATACATTTTGTTCCGCTAAAGGCAAAGACCGCATGGTCTCCGGCATACCAGGGCTGTCCGCTTACGACATTGCCACTGTCTTTAATTAGATTATCCAGTTTATGCTGCTCCTTTTCATTAAGATTAAAGGAAGCGACCGCCACCTTGGAGCCAACATGGGCTACCGTATCTATATTTATCAGAAGGGATATATCCTTTTTGCTGCTTTCTATTTCTTTCAAATATATCAGCTCGCCCTGTGGATCATAATATTCTTCAGAATTAAACGGTACTATATCAATGTTGTACCTGTCTGATTTAATATTCCTTGCTGCATACAGCATTGCTGCTACTCCGGAGGCATTATCAAGGGCCCCTGATGTGTTATATTTGCTGTCCATGTGGGCACAGATCACAATTGTCCCTTTGGGACTCTCAACCCTTTTTGAGGCAATCAGCTGATAGGCGAGCGATGGCTTAATCTGTGAATCAATAATAAGCTTAAGTTCATTTTCCAATACTTTTTCCTTTATTTCTGGAAAAAGCTCCACATCAAGACTGGCTATGGGAATATGAAAACTGCCGTCCTCAGTCAAGTAAAATGGTTTTTGCCCGCTCATACTGCTTTTGCCTGTAACCGCTATAATTGCACAGGGCTTCTTTTTTTCCAGGCAATCAATTATTGCTTTATGCTCATCAGGATAGTAGAAGGGGTAATCCTTGGGCTGCAACGATTCCTGAGCCAAATCCCCGGTCAGGAAAAGTATTTTGTCTTTGCAATCTGCTTCCTCAAGCCCCCTCAAATTCTCCACAACAACTGCTCTTCTTATGCCGTCAAATGCTTCCGAATACGGGTTTACATGCAGAGCTGTTTTTCTTCCATCAACCATCAAAAATGATTCCTGTTCCTCCCAGACCTTGCAGTCAAAGGGCAGCCTTTGTATCTCATATCCCAGGCTTTTCAGGTATGCTTCTACATAATCTGTAATCTCCCGGTTTTGATCGGTTCCGGTAGGTCTTGGCTTTGCCAGTCTTGCTAATAAATCCATATATCTCTCTCCATCCTTATTAAGTATATTTTAACAAGCAAATATTAGCAAGCCGGGAAGGGAATTTCTCGACTTATTTTATCAAATTATGGATTGATAAAACTATCAACAAACGCTCAGGCCGCATATATTTCTGACCAAAATTAATGAATTGTAAATTTAGTATTTGCTTTACTTTCCAAACTGCAAGTAAAACAAAAAAGCCTCCAGCCATCTATAATAATCTAATGTCTGAAAGCTTTATTCATCCTATATTATACGATAGCAAATCTGTGATTATGAAGTTAGGATTAACGGACAATATATTTGTGCTAATTCCCTGCCTTAACAGCTTATTTATTTCCACATATTTTACATACCTTTATTGAACCGTTATCAGAAACCTTATCCCACAGCAATTTGTCCAAAACAGTTCTTGTGCACCTGCCGGATACACTAAAAACACCGCAGAAGCTACCCTTGTCCGGGATTTGTAACTGCGGTCGCTATTCTTATGCCATATACTCTGATGCGCCTGTTTCATTTATATACAGCAACAACAGGTTGCTTTTTCTATTTATTATACTATGATATACTAATTTTCGAAAGGGAAGGTTTTAGGCCAGGAACGCAACATGAACTGTCAGGTATGTGGTACCCCCCTGGATAAGGAAGACATCCTTAGCCGAGAGGCGGACGGTACGGTTAACGACAAATACTGCAAATGGTGCTATATCAACGGGGTTCATAAATATTCAGATATGGAAGATGTTATAAAAGATGTCGTCTCCCACTGGAACTGGGGAACACAGGAGCAAATGTCAGACTGGTTAAGAAATAAGCTTATGACACTTGAGCATTGGCAAAAGTAAGGAAATTTTCGCCCTGCCGTAGAATTTTATTCATGTGTTCTGTTATTGAAAATCCTTCCGAAAAGGCTATTATTAAATTATATCAGCGCTGTTAACTAAATTATCAGGAGGATTTTATGAATAACTATTTAGCCGAAAACATCAGGAATCTGCGCCGTCAAAAGAATGTTACCCAGGAAGAGCTTGCTGTATATCTGAATATTTCATTTCAAACCATCAGTAAATGGGAAAGGGGCGAAAGCCTTCCTGATATCAACATGCTTGTTTCCCTGGCAGGTTACTTCGATGTTTCAACGGATGAGCTTCTCGGAATGGATAAGCACAGGAGTGAGGTCTTTTCCTACAACTTTAGCAAGAGTGTTTATGAGCTTATAAAAGAAGAAAAATATGATGAAGCTGTAAATAAATATCGTGAGGCCCAAAAGATATACCCAAATAACACCGGCATACATGCAGGCCTGGCCATGGTTCTTGCTCTTCGCAATAAGGCATCCGATTGGGAGGAGGCTGCCCAGCTGTGCAGGAAGGTTCTTGGCGAACCTCAATATGAAAAAATTAAAACATCCCTTCGCACAATACTATTTATCATCACAAAGGGCACAATATCCCGCAAGGAGGCACTTGCTCAGGCAAAGCAGCTTACACATATATGGGAATCTCGCGAAATGATAACAGCGGAGCTGTATGAGGGTGAGGAACGTACCAACTATTTGAAGGGCCTGATTAATCTTACTATCTCATTATTATATGACAAAATTGATAACGTACAGATGAATGATATGGATTTGCTAAAAATGATTTATCTTGGACCGCAGGAAGCAGATGATGATAAAGAAGCAATGCTTAAAAAGCTTGAGGCAATTAAAAGCTTTATGATCGGATAAGCTGCAAAAAGGCAGCATTTTCTTAAAACGAATTTCGTTATGTTAATTATTTATTCAAGGATTCGATTACCTGACAAAGCGAGTAAGCCGGAAAGCACTCTTTTAATGCTATCCGGCTTCTTCTACGAGCTTATCGAGCTTATTTAATACATATAAATAATGTAGCATATTATATTTTATTTGCCTTCTCATTCTTATAATTTCATTCTATAATTCTAACTTCCCTGCATTTTCTGCAGACTTAAATTATTCATTATTGGCAAGCTTGCCAGGCAGGGGTATATGCCCTAGTGAAACAAGAGGAATCCCCTTGTAGTGGGTGCGCTCCTCTCCTTCAGTCAAAACACAGGCAATTACGGATATTTCAAAGCCGATTTCCTTTGCCATCATAAGGGCCGCATCCACTGTTCCGCCGGTTGATACCACATCGTCGACAAAGCAGAGCTTCTTGCCCTGGAACTTTTCGTATTTTTCCCGGCCAATCCAAAGCTCCTGCTTGCCCTGAGTTGTGATGGATTCAACCTGCACATGCCTGGGCTCCTTCATAAAGGACTTGCGGGCCTTACGGAGTTCAAGATAACAATCCATATCCCTGGCCATCTCTTGACACAAACCGGAGGATTTAGTCTGAACCGTCACAAATCCGTCATAGCTGTAATCTTCCAGCCTTTTGGTCAGGGCTTTTGCCGCATGCCTGTTCCATTTTGACTCACCGGTCATATCAAAGGAATATATATAAAATCCGTTGCCAATCTCCATCATGGGAAGCTCTATTTCAAGTTCTTCATCAATCCTAACCTTCCAGACAGAAGGCCATTTTGAACTTTGCATACCAGTCATTCCTTCCTGTAGTTTCTTTGCAGATATCAATTGGGTGTTTATGGTATTTTAATAGATTATCTGTATTATATCAAATACATCATACCAAGCCAATATACGAACCGAAATAACGTATTGCAATGCCGGCCACCATGCCAAGGAAAGGATTCTTTGACCAGGCTGTCACACCAAGGGCAATATAACCGCTCATCGAATCGTCTGAGCCTGCCACTGCGCTCAGATTGGGGGCAAAGGTAAGGGCAAAGCCAATCACAAGCAGGAAGCCTGCAATGCTCTGGCTTGGCAGATACTTGCCCAGTCTTCCGATTACACCTACCAAAACCAAAATACCGGTTGCAAACATGAATGCTATACCACAGGCAACAGGCCAGGGTGCACCAGCAGTACCTGATATAATAGCCTCAATGGGCGGGCCGCCAAACAGGGCGCTCGGGAAATCAGCCAGGGAATTGATTATGGAAAGATGGTCAAAATTCTGTGTAGTACCTGCTATACTGGCCGTAATACCTCCAAAGGAAATGTTTGCTCCGATGTTCAGCATAACAAGGCTTAAGGCACCCAGAATAACATTTACATTAACCCTAGGCTTAATGATCTTAAAGTCCTTCCAGTATTCCCTTTTCCAGAAGCGCCACTCACTGCTCATCTCCATGTACTGTCTTCCCTCTTCTACCGAGGCCGATACATCAACCCTGCGTTTTTGCAAAAGCAGGAAGTCTGCAGTGGAAACTATGACCGAGATAAAGATCGTCCATACTACCTTATTGGGGCTGTTAAAAAAGATGGCATATGCAGCTATAGCTGTCACAATGGAAACCAGAGTGGTACGCTTGTCCTGGCTGAACATGTCCAGGGATACACCGGCCAAAATCAGACCTACACCGCTCATCATACCGGAAATAATAGCCACCCCTGCAAAATCGGAAATTTTGCTGACACCGCCAAACGCCGCAAGAATAACCATCAAAAGCGCTGCCAGAAGAATTGAGCTGACATTATCTCTTAAATTTTTTTTGACACTGGCCACGGTGATTGTCTCTGCCTGGGAGGAAATCGGTGTTACCGAGCCGGTAAGCAGGTTACCAAAGCCACCAATCAGATAAGCAAATCCAGCCGGCTTTAAAGCGAAGCCGCGAGCCTGGGCATACAGGAGCTGAGGCACACCATTGATAATAACAGCCACTACTGCAAGAATAAACGGACCGAGATTACTTAAAAATTCCATGCATTATCCCCCTTGTATAATAAAATCAAATTTTATCTTATGCCTTCAATATAACATTATTCAACAAGATTAGACAAAGCAGATTTACTTATCTGATTTATTAGTCAAAATAATAGTTTTTTGCTGGAAATCCAGTTATATTCTTTATAAGGCCGCCTGTGGCAACAGGTAAGCTGATTAAGACCTTCATATGGCTAAAACTAAAGTTTTATGCTAAGAACTTTATCGGTTATGTCAAGGTAATTTCATACAAGTCCTGTATACATCTGTTTAAAGCTTTAAAAAAATTTTCGATAATTTTAGCTAAGGCAGAGCTTGATATTTTAAGCATCAGACGATATTCCTGCATCTAAAAGTTTCGCTATTGTTGAATAAAATCCAGCCTGACGATATAATAAATTTGTATGCTGGAAATATTAAGATCAAACATTAAGAGTAGGGGGATTATCATGAAATACTATGTAGATGCTAATGCTGCAAAAGACGGCAATGGCTCACTTGAGAGGCCATTTAAGCGAATTAGCGATGCAGCGAAGCTGGCGCTTCCCGGCGATGAAGTGTTGGTGGCGCCTGGGGTTTACCGGGAATATGTAGATCCACTTAATGCAGGCACCGAGGATGCCCGGATCAGTTATATCAGCACTACAGCTCTTGGTGCAGTGATTACCGGTGCCGAACAGGTAAAGAGCTGGACACATTATAAGGATAATGTATGGGTATGCAAAATCTCAAACAGTATTTTCGGTGATTACAATCCATATACAACCCTGGTATTTGGAGACTGGTATTTTGCAACACCAAATAAGCACACCGGCTGCGTATTCCTGAATGATAAGGCTATGTATGAAGCAGCTAGTCTGGAGGAATGCATCAAGGGTGATATTTATGAATACAGCTGGGTACCGGAAGACTCTATATATAAGTGGTACACCGAACAGGATACGGAAAAAGACGAGACAATCATTTATGCCAATTTTCAGGGACTGGACCCCAATAAGGAAAATGTAGAAATAACTGTTCGTCGCAGATGCTTTATGCCATCCAAAACAGGTGTCGGTTATATTACGGTCAGAGGCTTTAAAATCGACAAGGCAGCTACAACCTGGGCACCGCCTGCAGCCTTTCAGGATGGTATGATCGGTCCTCACTGGAGCAAAGGCTGGATTATCGAGGATTGCGAGATCTCAAACAGCAAGTGCGCAGGCATTTCTTTGGGTAAATATCTTGACACGGACAATGAGCATTATTTCACATATAAGCATGTAAAAAGCGCCACACAAATGGAACGTGATGCTGTCTGCCGCGGCCAGTATCATGGCTGGCTTAAGGAAAAAATCGGCGGCCATATAGTTCGCCGCTGCAACATCCACCATTGTGAGCAGGGAGGTATTATCGGCCGAATGGGCGGTGTGTTCAGCATCATAGAGGACAACCATATCCACCATATCAATAATATGATGGAGCTTGGCGGAGCAGAAATCTCAGGAATTAAGCTGCATGCTGCAATTGATGTGCTCATTCGGCGTAACCATATCCACCATTGTACAATGGGAATATGGTGTGACTGGGAAGCACAGGGTACCCGCATTAGCCAGAACCTGCTCCATGATAACCAGAGGCCTCCGTTTGCCAAGAATCTACCGGGCAGCATGATGTCCCAGGATCTGTTTGTGGAAGTCAGCCATGGACCTACTCTTATCGACAACAATATCCTGCTTTCGGATGTCAGCCTCCGCTTTGCAACACAAGGTGTGGCTATGGTTCACAATCTTATCTGCGGCTCCTTTACCAGTGTCGGTGGTGGAACCACATGGCGCTATACACCATACCATATCCCCCACCGTACCGAGGTCATGGGCTTTATGACCATTCTTCATGGTGACAATCGTTTCTACAACAATATCTTCATCCAGAAATGGCCTAATGAAGAATATACCACCTATGACGATCAGGATGCGCAGAATGCCTTCAGGGAAAACAGACAGGTTGGCACTCATGTATTTGATGAATATCCAAGCTATGATGAATGGATTTCCCAGTTCGATTTTTCACATTATCCCAATATGAGAGCCCTGGAGCCTGTTCATTTTGGTCATCTGCCAATCTGGAGTGAGGGAAATGTATATCTGAACGGTGCCAAAGCGTGGAAAAAGGAAGCTAACAGCCTGGTAATTGAAAAAACGGATCAAGAGCTTAAGGTGGAGCTGGTGGAAAAGGACGGCCAGTATTATCTGAACACAAACATTTTCGATTACATCAAGGATTTCCATGCCCGTATGATAAACACGGAAATACTCGGCAAAGCCTTTGAGCCGGAGCAGTACTTTGAAAATGCGGACGGAACACCGATACGCTTTGACTCGGACTTCTTCGGAAATCATCGTGGAGTACATGTAATGCCTGGTCCATTTGCATCAGCCACTGAAAATATAAAGCTATAATAAAATCTGCAAATATAAAACTATAAATAAAAGCTATAAAATGGCTGTTCGAATAATAAAGCTGCATTAAAAGACCCGCATATCAAGTCTGCGGGTCTTTTAGACTTATAATTATTTCATTATGACTTGTTATTAGCTTCCTGCTTTATCCCATTATTACTTCTACATGTACTTCCTTACTGTCCGAGATTGGAATGATATTGCCTTCGATAGCCCTGCCATCTACTTTGATTTCCTTTACACCCTTTTGTACATTGGCAGGATTCTTAACCTGAATATGATAGGTGGTTCCACGGAAGTACCTTATCAGGGTGAAATCGCCGAAGCCCTCCGGTACGCAAGGATCAATCATTAGACCGGTATGGGTTGGACGAAGGCCCAGAATGTACTGGGATATATTCACAAAGGTCCAGGCTGCTGTTCCGGTCAGCCAGCTGTTTTTGGCTTCACCATGTCTTGGAGCATCCGCTCCTGCTATCATCTGAGAATATACATATGGCTCTGTACGATGAATTTCACTGAATTCCTCCACATAAGCCGGGCAGGTTTTGCGATATATCTCAAATGCCCTGTTGCCGTTGCCTATCACAGTCTCAGCAATAGATACCCAAGGATTGTTGTGGCAGAAGATACCTGCATTTTCCTTGTAGCCGGGCGGATAGGAGGTAATTTCACCAAGCTCAAGATGATACCTTGTATAAGCCGGCTGTTGAAGCATGATACCGTATTTTGTATCCAGCTTCTCTGCAACAGACTTCAGGGCCTTGCTGGCCAGTCCTTCCTTAACACCTATGCCTGCCAGTACACAGAAGCCCTGAGGCTCAATGAATATCTGACCTTCCTCGCATTCCTTTGAGCCAACCTTGTTGCCAAAGGCATCGTAGGCGCGCAGGAACCAGTCTCCGTCCCATCCATGAGCAAGAACGGTTTCATACATTATTTCTACTTCTTTGCGGGCTCTGGCAGCCTCTTCCTTATCCCCAAGCAGCTCTGCCAGCTGTGCATACTCCTCTCCGTATTTTACAAACATACCTGCAATAAATACAGATTCAGCAACCGGTCCTTCACTGGGACCGAAGGTTTGGAAGGACTCGCCGGGATACTCCGAGAAGCAGTTCAGATTCAGACAGTCATTCCAGTCTGCACGGCCAATCAGCGGCAAGCCATGAGGCCCTTTATGGTTAATTGTAAAATCAAGAGATCTCTTCAGATGCTCCATAAGCGGTGCAGCCTTGCTTTCGTCATTGTCGAAGGGAACCATTTCCTTAAGTATTGAGATATCACCGGTTTCCCTTACATAAGCGCTGGTGCAGGCAATGAGCCAGAGCGGATCATCATTAAAGCCGCTGCCTATATCTGAATTACCTCTTTTTGTCAAAGGCTGGTACTGATGATATGCGCTGCCATCCTCAAACTGGGTGGAAGCAATATCAATAATACGCTCTCTTGCTCTTTCCGGTATCAAATGCACGAAGCCAAGAAGGTCCTGACAGGAGTCACGGAAGCCCATGCCACGCCCTATACCCGATTCATAATATGATGCGGACCGGGACATATTAAAGGTTACCATGCACTGATACTGGTTCCATATATTTACCATACGGTTAACTTTATCTTTGGTTGAAATGAGCTGATAACGGGAAAGAAGCTCCTTCCAATACTCCTTAAGCTCAGTAAGGGCTTTATCAACCTGCTCTGATGTATTATAGCGATTTATCAACTCATAAGCTCTTGTCTTATTGACAATACCTGGTGCTGCCCATTTCTCATCCCTTGGATTTTCAATATAGCCCAGAAGGAATATGTATTCGCGGCTTTCTCCGGGAGCCAGAGTTATATTAATCTGATGTGATGCTATCGGGTACCAGCCGCTGGCAATGCTGCCTGTACATTTACCTGCTTCAACAGCAGCCGGACTGTCAAATCCCCTATATAAGCCAAGGAAATCATCCCTGCTGGTGTCAAATCCATCTATAGCTGTGTTTACGGAGAAGATAGCATAATGATTGCGGCGCTCTCTGTATTCAGTCTTATGATAAATGACGGAGCCCTCCACCTCTACTTCTCCTATGCTTAAATTACGCTGGAAATTCTTCATGTCATCATCAGCATTCCACAGACACCATTCCACAAAGGAGAAGAGGGTTAGCTCTTTGCTTTCGTTACTTCTGTTGGTTAAAGTCAGTTTATTTATTTCACAAGCATCTTTTCGGGGAACGAAGCAAAGCAGGCTTGCCTCCACCTGATTTTTAGATGAATGGAAGCTGCTGTATCCAAGCCCGTGACGGCATTCATAGGAATCAAGAGGAGTTCTGGTCGGTTGCCAGCCAGGGTTCCAGACCGTATCCCCATCTTTTATATAGTAATATTTACCTCCTGTATCATTCGGTACATTATTATAACGGTAACGTGTCAATCGCAGAAGCTTAGCATCCTTATAAAAGGAGTAACCTCCGCAGGTATTGGATAACAAAGTAAAGAATTCATCACTTCCAAGATAATTAATCCATGGCAGGGGTGTTTTGGGAGTAGTTATTACATACTCCATGTCTTTGTCATTAAAAAAACCGTATTGCATTTGAAACTCCTTTCCTTAAACGTTTAAGTAATATTGGCTTGATGCTATTATAAAGTATCAACAGGATGATGTAAAGGTCATAATTACCTAATAATTGCATAAATTTATCAGATATTATGTACAAATAGAGAGCCGGCTAAAATAAAAAACGAACCAGGGTTACTAATAACGAACCTTTCCTTTTGCTGATAATTTTCCTAAATAAAAATGCCCTTTGACCGCTTTAATCAGCTTACGTACAAAGGGCAAAATCTTGTTTAGCCATAAAGAATATGATTAACTGACTCTTTATCTGCATTTGTATTAATCATCGACTGCAGCTTACTGAAGGCCTTTGTCGGGTCTCCGATAAGCATATATCCGACAAACAGGCCATTACGGAATACAAGCTTTGAATAGTTATATTTTTCGTTGTCAAGCCTTTGGTCTATGTCATATATTGCCTCTGTATCACCTGACTGCTTGATAGCTGTATCACCTGAGCAAACCACCCTGGTTCCCATGGTGGCAAGTATATATGGAACATCTTCCACCTTGTAGACCGCATTTCCTCCTGCGGCATTAGTACCGGCTACCTGCCCCTGCCTGCTTGCCACCTGCCATTGTCCGAACCATCTGCCGTTTACGCTTGCCACATCTCCTGCAGCAAAAATATCCCTGACGCTTGTTTCCATCTTCTCATTGACTGTTAAAAAACGGCTCATTTCTATACCGGTATCTTGGGCTAGAGCTGTATTAGGCGCTACACCAACCGTTACAATAACGACATCTGCCTCAAGCAGGGTATCGTCAGCCATGCGTACATGGCTAACACGGCCATTAATTCCTTCAAATCCTGATACAGACATTCCGCAGAATACCGATATGTCAAGGCTTTGCACCTTATCTCTGAAAAGCTTTGAGCCTTCTTCATCCAATTGCTTAGGCAGAAGTCTGGGCATACCTTCTATCAATGTAACATCAATGCCCATTTCAGATATTTTGTGGGCAGTCTCAAGGCCCAGCAGCCCGCCGCCGATAACCACAGCCTTTTTAGCATTTTGAAGGCTCCGATTTATTTCAGTGATATCCTCCACGG
>JAAZDK010000164.1 GCA_012512855.1 Clostridiales bacterium | reverse complement strand
GGGCATTCCGGACATTCGGGGCATTCCGGACATTCTTGCTGTGGCATCTGAACAGGTGGAGCCTGAGGTGCAGGTCTAGGTACTGGCATCGGTGCCGGTTCCGGTGATGGTATAGGTCTTGGTACCGGTCTCGGTTGTGGTGTTGGTACCGGTTCCGGTTCAGGCATCGGCGCAGGCATTGGCATAGGTGCAATCTCCGGCTCTTCAGGCGGTGTCGGGACAAGTGGTATTTCCGGAATTTCCTCTTCCTCAGGCATCTCCATATATCCGCATTCTACGCCTCCAACAAAGGGATAAAGATGAAATTCAAAGCCGCTGCCGGCATTCACCATAAGAGCTCCCAGGGCAGCATTGCCACTTACTGTTCCACCCGTTTGATGAGCATGGAATGTCGCCTGCGGTGCCAGTATGCTTCCCCATATGGCGGCAGGAACCTCCATATAAATATTTCTGGCATCATTAAATACATACAGGGTACGGTTAGCCAGTCTTTCACTTCCCCACAGTCCGTACCTTAGATGCGCATTGTCACCTGTTCTTATATTGACTATCGCTATGCTTCCTTCAGGGATTTCAAAACGGATTTCCTTGTTCAATATACCGTTTGGACGTGCATCAATCAAGAATACATTTTGTCTGGGATCATTTCCTCTAAGAATCCACTCATGAAAATGCTCCGTTACAGTTCCGTTTGGCTGCAAATCCGAAATACAGCCATGATAATAGCTGATATTGTCGAAGGCATCATCAAAGAATCCGGAGACATCCGCTCCTATTCTGTCTGCTGGAATAAATCTGGGCACATCATAGCTTGAAACGGCGTAATGGCTACCCCGATCCGACAATCTCCAGTATACGCTTCCTCCCGGAGCCTGGTAGAGGTCCGTCAGTATCTGTGCCTGCTCCGGACTGCCATCCTTTCCTATCATATAAGTACTTCCTCTTCCTGCACGGAATTTTCCTCCTCCTACAACATGGCCTATAACAACGAGCGGGCCCTGCATGGCAATATCGCCGCCTACCAAAAATCTGACCGCATCAGGACTGTAGCCTGTACCTGTAAGCTTTCCATCATTTCCGTAACCCAGGGTCAAGCCTCTTGAACTTGTAAAATTGCCTCCTATAGCCATACCGCCTTTGGTATCAACAATATTGCTGGCATCACCAAGAATTATGGCATTGAAATTAATGGCGGTTCCAAAGGGTTGGCCTACTACATCATACCAATTAATATCGTCATAGGGTATTCCGGAGTAACCGCTGTTCTGTCTAAACATTATTACCTCCCAAGGTACGCTTAAGCAAAAAAATCTATATCCTCAATTTAGTTTATTCAGTTGCAGGATAAGGGTGCAAAGTGTTTGGCATTTATTTCAGAATTTAACCCGAAAATAAGGCAGCATTAGCAAAAATTAAGTAATTAAAAAGCCAAGGCATTATATCCTTGGCTATAATTTTGGATTCATAAGAAGTATTTAACTAATTTCATATTCCCGAAGGCATAAAAAAATGCGGATGAAGGGACTTGAACCCCCACTCTCTCGAACTAGATCCTAAGTCTAGCGCGTCTGCCAGTTCCGCCACATCCGCAAAAATCAATTATTTAAATAAAGACCAATCAGCATAATAATGAGACATCCGGGATTCGAACCCGGGACACCATGATTAAAAGTCATGTGCTCTACCGACTGAGCTAATGTCTCATGGCACATTAATATTTTAAAAATATTGTACCCAACGGTATTGTTAATATTTATGTTTGCTCTTAACAGGTCTTACCTGGGCTAGGTGGATTCGAACCACCGAAATGCAGGAGTCAAAGTCCTGTGCCTTACCGCTTGGCGATAGCCCAATAAAAAGTCTTACTAAAACAAAAAGTCTTTGCAGACTTTGTTAATAATATAGGGTGGGTATAGGGATTCGAACCCTAGACCTCCAGAGCCACAATCTGGCGCGCTAACCAACTGCGCTATACCCACCATAAAAATATTTAATAATAAAAAAATCTTTTGCATAAATGTGCCAGGAGGGATTCGAACCCCCGACACACGGCTTAGAAGGCCGTTGCTCTATCCAACTGAGCTACTAGCACATTGATAGTAATGGCAAGCTGATGCCATATATCAAGCGGGTGATGGGAATCGAACCCACGTATCTAGCTTGGAAGGCTAGTGTTCTACCATTGAACTACACCCGCATATTATTTACTTATTTTATTGTGTGTAACCGCTAATCTTAATATGCAAACGGTTCTTAACTCAACCTGTACCCTCGAATATTATTTAATCGGGGTGACAGGATTTGAACCTGCGACCTCTTGATCCCAAATCAAGCACTCTAGCCAAGCTGAGCCACACCCCGTATATTCAATGTGGTACTGCCAAGAAATCAAATGTCTTGTCTAACAGTTGTCACAATCGAATGTCTTACGTCCGGTGTCATCAGCTGTTTTTCATTCAAAACCGTGACGCAAGAGTTATTATATAATAGCATGACTCTGTTGTCAACATTTTTTATATCTTTTTCAACCCTTTTTCAGCCCTTATTTTAAATTATTTTTCAGCTAATTCTATAAATAGTAAACTCCTCCCGGCTAGCTGTCCGCTTTCAGATAATTCAATGTAAAATGGGCATCCCCGGCAGCATCAAGCTCCATAATAATATATGTTGGAATTCTGCCATTTTGCCTTGGAAATGACAGACTGCCGGGATTTATAAGCCATACATCTTCTGTCATATTTATCATTGGAACGTGAGTATGCCCGAACATAGCAATACCTGCGTTACGCTGCCTTGCAGCCTCTATTATATTGTCGGTTCCATAGTAAACACCATATTTGTGACCATGAGTCAAAAAAATAGTGTATTTGCCAATCTGTATAACCTTATCCTTTGGCAGCCTATTAAAAAAATCATTATTACCCGAAACAAACTCACATCTGCAGGATGCCGACGCATCTATAAATTCCTCACTGCCCTGAAAATCCCCCAGATGAATTAGCATATCAATAGGGGAAACCCTTCTCAGCACAGTCATAAAATTATGATTCATTCCATGTGTATCGCTTATAATTAGAATCTTCATTGACAAACTCCATGCTGCTATTTATAAATAATTCTTCAATTTACTTTTCATACTTCTTAAGGCTTTGCCACGGTGACTTATCTCATTTTTTAATTCCGGCGGCATCTCTGCCGTGGTACAGCTGTACTCAGGCACATAAAAAATCGGATCATATCCGAAACCATTACTGCCTGATATTTTCTTCGCTATATATCCTTCTATAATTCCCTCGCTTGTTATGATTTTGCCGTCAGGAAAGGCACAGGCTATAACGCAAACAAATCTGGCACTGCGTTCTTCATCCTCTGCCTGAGCCAATTTATCAAGTATATATTGGTTCTTGATATCATAGGGTGTATCCTCACCTAGAAATCTGGCGGAATAAATTCCAGGAGCTTTTCCCAGATAGTCAATTTCAATTCCCGAATCATCCGCCATTACTATCTCACCGGTAATCTCCATAACCTGTTTAGCTTTTATAATAGCATTTTCTTCAAATGAACTGCCATTCTCAACAATATCTGGATTAATGTCAAGATCCTTTAAGGAAAGCAGCTCAATATCCATATCCTTCATAATTTCCCTGATTTCCTTCATCTTACCTTCATTAGAAGTAGCAAATATAACTCTCCTCATGCAAATCTCCAATCTGTCAAATCAGTTTTATCTATCACAGCTTGCATTCAGCAGTATCAATCTGTCACAGGAAGCTCATTATATGCTCTTAAAATTCCGTTAAAAATTGCATTAGCAATTCGCTGCCTGTTTTCTTCCCGAGTAAGGTAATCCAGATCCTTTTCATTTGAAATATATCCCAGCTCCAATAAAACAGTAGGTACCAGCGAATGATCCAGGATGTATAAATCTTCAGGAGTTCTATTAACGATTCCCTTTTGCCTTAAAGTAACGGTCTTCTCCAGCTCCTTAGAAAACAAAATTGCCAAATCCTTTGATTTTACTCCTTTAAATTCATTATCATAATAAAGTACTTCCATGCCATTTGGCGAGGATTTTTTATTGGCGTTGATATGAATGCTTATAAAGTAATCTGCATCAACCGCATTGACCAATTCAACTCTCGGACGCAAATAAACCGTCTGATCCGTTGTTCTGGTATAATAAGCCTTGATATCTGTCTTTTCCAGTAGGTCTTTAAGCCTTAATAGTATATCAAGATTCAAATCCTTCTCGCAATACCTGTTATTCCTGGAAACAGCCCCTCCATCCTTGCCGCCATGACCGGCATCTATAACTACTATTTTATCATAAAGCTCCGAGGGCTTTTTCAGATCAATATAATAATTATCTTCATCTTCGTAGACAAAGCACTCATATACACTACTCAAAGTAATATCAAGCTGAGCTGTATACAGCTTACTGTCAGTATCCTCAAAGGTTTTTATTGCAATACCATGACTTAAATCCCTGCCGTAGTCCTTGCGGACTAGCTCTTTAAGTGTCTGATCATCTTCGTCAAGCTCAAGGCTAACTATTTCCGTATATTGCGGTTCGCCGGCAAATAGCTCGTCGCCCCTGATTCTCAGGATCATATTGCTGCTTATATTATTATCTGCCATTCCTGTAATGTATATTTTAATAGTTTTATCAATATATATATTTTCCAGAGTAAGCCCGACAGACTCTCCCTTTGGTTTTGAAATCACAAGAAATTCATTGCCCAGCTTTTGCAAAACCTCAGTCTCAATCTTTTTCTTTATTGCTTCTACATCAGACAGCCGAATATCGGCAGTATTTTCAGCGACATCCAAAGATAAACTAAGCGTCGCTGCACCGGCTTTTTTATAGCTGGAATACACCATATTGTCGGCGACTATAAGATCTTTACTCATATTCATATCATCTACTTCCCTGTAAAGCAACAAAGGAGCAATATCCGTTATAATGGATAAAAAAATAACGGATACCATTAATAGCACACTATGTAAAGCTGCTTTTTTAAGAAGCGTTATATCCATATAACCCCCACTTTTTGGATGAATCTACTTTATATATTAAAAAAGATATGATATATTATAAATTATACATTAACATTACCAGACACTCAATATTTTTTTACAAAATTCGCTACAAAAATGACACAATATTGCATTTTCTTCTGAAAAAATATATAATATTTTCAAAAAATGCCATCTCAATTTAAGGAGATAGTGACAATGAGCGATATAAATTATATATCAATCAGGCAAAGCGACGGATATGTTACCAGGCTTACCCACTATATCTGCTCCGGGAAGCCGAAAGCAAGCATTTTAATACTGCACGGAAGTGCCGAGCATCAGAAAAGATATTACAATTTTGCCGAATATTTAGTAGGTCATTCATACGATGTCTATTGCTATGATCACCGAGGCCACGGAACTGACAAAAAACTCAGCGAGTTGGGCTACTTCGGGCCTGACGGTTATAAGACGGTTGTACAGGATGCAATAAACATTTGCAATTACATTCAGAGCAACAACAGAAGCAGCAAGTTTTATTTATTCGGTCACAGCATGGGTTCGCTTATTGCCAGAAATGTTCTCCATAGCTATGATAAATTTAATGGTGTTATCTTGTGTGGAACGGCGAATCCGCCCCGACTAATACTGAAATTCGGTATACTTCTGGCCTTTTTAATCAGAAAGCTTAAAGGCGAAAAGCATTATTCACCTTTTTTAAGAAAGCTTATATTAGAAGGCAAAAAATATATTGCATTGTCTACAAGAACTGCATTTGACTGGTTAAGCAGAAGTAATACCGTGGTAGGTTTATACATACATGATCCCTATTGCGGTTTTACCTGTACCGCCTCCTATTATTATGATTTACTTAAGCTTACAAGCCTGGCGGCGAACAAGAAAATGATGAAGGCCACAAAAAGAAGCATCCCTCTGTTTTTTATAAGTGGTGCTCAGGATCCTGTAGGAGGATATGGAAAGGATATAAGCAGGTTAATTGAAAAGCTGAAAAAATTGGGCTTTTCAAATGTAAGCAGCAAGATATACCCCGAATGCAGGCATGAGCTCCTGAATGAAATAAATAATAATGAGGTATATGCCGACATAGTACAGTGGCTGGAAAAGAATAAAAATTAATAATGTCTTGAATGGAAATTGAAGATATACCTGGAGATTAAGTAAGCTGTATGGATGCCAGCTACACTAAGGAAGGCAATCCATACAGCTTTTATTATGATTAATAGTCAATTTATAGCTTGTTTTGATAATTAATAAATACTTGAATAAATTTATAAGAGAGAATTGTAAAGGAGCCGGCTTCTGCAAGAAGCCACTTTTAATCAGTCCAGGCCTTGTCTGGGCGGCTTTGGCCCCATATACTGATAATAATAAGCCTTCATCATGCCATTATAAACCTTCCTGTTTTTATCGGCCTTTCTTCCGATATATTTTTGTGCATCCTCATAGGCTGATATAATAAAATACGACCAAGTGTCAAGCTTGCTAAATACCTCGCCTATCTCTTTATAAAGCTCAGGCATTTTTCTCTTTTCTTCCAGACGCTCTCCGTAAGGGGGATTGGTTATAATGAACCCATACTTTTTATTGCTGGACAGTTCACTAAGAGCTCTCTGCTGGAAATGGATATATTTATCAACAGAAGCATTTTTTGCATTTATTCTGGCAACCTTAATAGTCTCTCCATCTTTGTCAAATCCCTGAATATTCATCTCTATATCTTTTCTGACCAGATCCTCGGCCTCTTGCCTTGCATTCCTCCATATACTATTTTTAAACAGGTTATTCCAGGTCTGGGCCAGAAAGCTTCTTTTTATTCCGGGTGCTATATTAGCTCCAATCAAGGCCGCTTCTATCGGTATTGTACCGCTGCCGCAAAACGGATCAACTAAAATCCTGTCCTTGTTCCAGGGGGTTAGCATAATTAATGCCGCAGCCAGAGTTTCTGTAATAGGAGCCTGACTGGTGAGCTTTCTGTAACCTCTTTTGTGAAGAGACTCACCTGATGAGTCAAGACATACCATTACCTCGTCCTTTATTATGGTTACCCTGATGGGATAAGAGCTTCCGCTTTCCTCAAACCATTCCTTTTTATACTTTAGCTTAAGCCGTTCAACAATTGCTTTCTTCATAATTGATTGAATATCTGAACTGCTAAAAAGCTTGCTGTTTATTGAATTGGCCTTGGCTACCCAGAATTTGCCGTCGGCAGGGATATACCTTTCCCATGAAATAGCCTTGGTTTGGTCAAATAAATCATTAAAGCTTTCAGCATGAAACTCTGCAACCTTAATAAGTACTCTCTCTGTCGTTCTTAAAAACATATTCGCTCTGGCGCATGCAGCTTCATCACCACGGAAGCTGACTTTTCCATCCTGTACCCTGGTTATTTCATAACCCAGGTCGGCCAATTCTTTTTTTAACACCGATTCCATACCAAAATGGCATGGGACTATATATTCAAATTGCTCCATTATTCCTCCTGGTATTATACAATCTTTAGCATGCCCATCTGCTATTGTAAGGCTCCAAAGCTTTATAGTCAATGAAAATATATTTTCCGTATAAAGGCATCATACCTTCTCCAGTCTTCCCCGATATGCCCGTATACCTCCATACAGGCTTTTGATATTATACCCGTCCTTCATTAAATCTCTTGCTGCCAATAAACTAATATTCCCCCTATCACAATAAAATATTAGAAGTTCATTTCTTGGTAGATACTTTTTTTGCTCATCCAGCTCCTCATAAGGAATATTAATTGCTGTAGGAATATGTCCGGCATCATATTCTTTTTTCTCTCTCAGGTCAATAATCAACACATCGGGTTTTCCTATATATTTAAAAATGTCATTCGTTCTGATTGTATCAAAAGACATTCTTTATGTCACCACCTCTTAGAACAGGACTTAATAAAATGAGTTTATATAAAATGCGAAGATGTCTTTAGGATAAGTCAGCAAATTTAAAAGTAAATAACATGTAAGGTATAAAGTTAAACAAGACTTTACATATTATATTAATATTCTCCCTATATTATATTCCGTAAGCGCAAAAATGCGCATGAAAAAACCCCTCTACGTCTAAAGGGGTTTTTCCACTGACAATATCAAATTTTAATAGTTGTCATCAATGTCTTCTACATCCCTAAACCTGTTAGTGTTTTTAGTAGAATTTCTGGAATTTGTGTCCTCACATCTGGTTGAGTTTGAATTGCGGCTTGTACCGGTTGTATAATTACTTGTACTGCTTGTGCCTGTATTTTTTGCATTATTTGTGTTGTTAGTGTTGTTAACGTTTTTGCTGTTATTTGCATTTCTTACATTAGAAGTTTGATTTCTGGAATTGTTATTCTCCATAATGACAATGACCTCCTATAACAAATGAGTGAGATATATAGATGATACAAGCTTATTATTTACTTTACGAAGCTTAATATACATAAAGATTTTTTCGCTTCTGGCATATGATGAAAAAAAATATGTCTCGCTTCTTATTTTTTTATAGGAGAATCTTATTTTAAAAATTCTAACTCATAAATTATTCCAAATTAATTTTGTAATGCATAATAACTTTACATATTAAAACTTTTGGGTTTGCCCGGACTTTTTAATTTAACACGAAATCTTTGAACCTTTGATTTTTGTGGAATTATACTGCACAGAAAAAAGATGCACTACATACCAAATGTACATAATGCATCCTACGTGCGTGTGCTAAAGGATTCGAACCCTTGACCTTCTGGTCCGTAGCCAGACGCTCTATCCAGCTGAGCTAAGCACACATATTATTTAATTCTAAGGAACATAGAATATGCCGGCGACCGGAATCGAACCGGTACGGGAGGTTAGTCCCGCAGGATTTTAAGTCCTGTGCGGCTGCCAGTTCCGCCACGCCGGCTCTAATGGGACCTATAGGGCTCGAACCTATGACCCCCTGCTTGTAAGGCAGATGCTCTCCCAGCTGAGCTAAGATCCCAAATAGCTGATTCATAAATATTTTCATATAAATGAATTACGACCCAGAAGGGACTCGAACCCTCGACCTCCGCCGTGACAGGGCGGCGCTCTAACCAACTGAGCCACTGGGCC
>JAAZDK010000163.1 GCA_012512855.1 Clostridiales bacterium | reverse complement strand
TCAGTGGAAGGCAGAAGCTTAAGTGCGGTCACCCACCTAGCGAGGGCTAGGCGTCAAAATACAGGAAACGGCATTTTGGGTATTACACCAATGATGAGAGCGGCCAATGGCCGCTTTTTTTCGTCTATAGGAAGCTGCTCAGAATTTCCTATAGAATTTGCCAAGGTAAATTCTTTGTATTATAATGTAATATAATATATCTAAAATAATATATAATATAGAATTACAGCCTGAAAAACAGGCCTTTTGCCAATATCCGGATAACCAATATCTACTTGCAATTGCCCTTGTCTGTTTATTGGCAGGCTTAGAGGAGGATATAATGAAGCATGGATTTTTAAAGGTTGCAGCAGCTACTCCCCATATCAGAGTAGCCGATTGTGACTATAATACGGCTAATATAATAAAGCTTATTGATGAAGCGATCTCAGAGCAGGTGAAGCTGGTGGTATTTCCGGAGCTTTCTGTCACCGGTTATACCTGCAGTGATTTGTTTTTGCAGGACAACCTGCTTAAGGCTGCCAGTCAAAGTATCGGTAAAATAGCGCATTATTCTTTAAAAAAGGATATAGTGATTGTAGTCGGCTTCCCATATCAGTACAAGGGAGCTTTATATAATACAGCAGCAGTTATCTTTAACGGCCGGGTATTGGGCCTGGTTCCAAAGCACAATATTCCAAATTATACTGAATTCTATGAGGCAAGACATTTTACCCCCGGCAATCTTGATCCTGTCTGTGTTAATTTCCTGGGGGAGGAATGCTATCTTGGCTCGCGTTTGCTCTTTCAGTGTGACAATATGCCTGAATTTGCATTGGCGGTTGAGATATGCGAGGATTTGTGGGTTCCAAAGCCTCCCAGCATAGAACATTGCATGGCGGGAGCTTCAGTAATAGCAAATCTGTCTGCCAGTGATGAGATAGCAGGCAAAGAGGAATATAGAAGAGAGCTGGTTAAGGGCCAGTCAGCCAGACTGGTGTGCGGCTATATCTATGCTGATGCAGGTGAAGGTGAATCAACAACAGATTTGGTCTTTGCCGGACACAATCTGATTGCCGAGAATGGAGCCTTGCTTGCCGAATCCGGTCTGTTCCGCAACGGACTGATATTAAGCGAGCTGGATTTGAACAGACTGATGAATGAGCGCAGGAGAATGCACTCCTATGCCGGTGAAGCAGGACCTGCCTATAAGGTTATTAATTTCAGCCTGAATAGTGGCAGTAAGGAGCTTCCTGAAACTGTGCTGACCCGTTTTGTAGATCCGGCACCTTTTGTACCCTCCGACAAAGCCGGCAGGGATAAGCGCTGTGAAAATATCGTAAGTATTCAGGCAATGGGCTTAAAGACAAGAATAGCCCATACAGGCGTGGACAGTGTGGTATTAGGAATATCGGGAGGCCTTGATTCCACCCTTGCCCTGCTGGTGGCGGCAAAGGCCTTTGATATGCTGGGCAGGGATAAGAAAAATATCATTTCAGTTACCATGCCTTGCTTCGGAACTACAGACAGAACCTATAATAATGCAATAGCCCTGGCCCGGTGTCTTGGTACCACCCTGCTGGAAATTCCCATCAGGGATGCTGTGGAGCAGCATTTTAAGGATATCGGACATGACAGCAGTATTCACGATCTAACCTATGAAAACAGCCAGGCCAGGGAGAGAACCCAGGTGCTGATGGATATAGCCGGAAAATATAATGGTTTTGTTGTTGGAACAGGAGATTTATCCGAGCTGGCACTCGGATGGGCCACATATAACGGGGATCATATGTCCATGTATGGTGTAAATGCTTCAATCCCCAAGACTCTGGTGCGTTATCTGGTTGAATATTTCGCTGATAAGGCGGAAAATATCAGGCTCCATGACGTACTGCTTGATATTCTTGATACCCCGGTAAGTCCTGAGCTTCTGCCGCCGAAGGATGGGGATATTGCTCAAAAAACCGAAGACATAGTAGGGCCATATGAGCTTCATGATTTTTATCTCTATTATGTTATGAGATTCGGCTTTGAACCCTCCAAGGTATACCGGCTGGCCAGACACGCCTTCCGGGGTATCTATAAGGAAGAAGAAATATTAAAGTGGCTGAAGGTATTCTACAAAAGGTTTATAACCCAGCAATTTAAGCGCTCCTGCCTGCCTGACGGACCCAAGGTGGGTAGTGTTTCAGTTTCTCCCCGTGGTGATTTGAGAATGCCGAGTGATGCTTCGATTTCTCTGTGGATGAAGGAGATAGAGCAGCTGTGAAAAGGCGGCTGTGAATAATGGGAAAAGGGCATTAGCAGGATATTAACAGGACAAAAATGATGCTGTAAGCTTAACATATAGCTTACAGCATTCCGCAATTTGGCCATTGCATAAGGATTGCTGCCTTTTATTGCCCTGCTTTGGCTTTTTCAAGAGCGATAGCTATTGCATCAAGCAAAAGCTGCTGTGTATACTTTTTATCTTCCGAAAGCTCCACCTGCTCCAGAGGGACATCATCATACAGCTGCATGGCAATTGAATCCAGAGACGGCTCAAGAAGGGGATACATCATCGTAATCGATTCATCTATATTTTCGATGCTCACCTTATTGATATGGTTTTTATCTACCACTACAACCAGATTTAATGCCATATCATTTAATGTTATTGTGGAGGAATATGTACCTGCAGTGTAGAGGGCGGTCTCCGTCTCCGCCGTTTCTTCATCCTTATCCCTGAACATAAATATAAGAAGAAGTATCAGCAGAATGCCCAATGCCGCAAAAATCACAGTATATATGATTTCTTTCAACTGGATAACTACTATTTTTGTTTTTGCCATTATTTATCCTCCAAAGCTCATTGCTTCATGTCTGAATTCTTATTATATATTATTAGGCTTAGCTATATTTTATGCAGATTTTATTCAGCTATTTGCATCAGTAAATTATATTCTTATACATAGGGCGTTTATATGAAATTCCCGGAGAATAAAAGCTTGCAGCATCTGCATTTAGCTGCAGCGATGCATGCTGTTTAACTTTTATGGAAGGAGGATTATGATATGTCCTTGCAATTGTTTTGCGGAAGTGCGGGAGCAGGGAAATCATATCAGCTGTACCGTGAGATTACCCGGATGAGCATTGATGAGCCGGACACAAATTTTCTTGTTATTGTTCCGGAGCAGTTTACTTTGCAGACCCAGAAGGATATTGTCAGCATGCATCCCGATAATGGTGTAATGAATATTGATATCCTCAGCTTCCAGCGCTTTGCCTACCGGATATTTGATGAGGTGGGAACGGGAAATCAGCCTGTGCTGGAGGATACGGGAAAAAGCATGGTGATAAGAAGGGTTCTGGCGGAAAAGAAGAAGGAGCTGCTTCTGTTTGGGCAAAATGTATCCAGAACCGGCTTTGTGGCCGAGCTCAAATCCATGCTGTCGGAGCTTTATCAGTATAATATTCAGGAAGAGGATTTTGCCAGGATGCAGCAGATAGCTGAAAGAAAGCCTGTCCTGAAGGCCAAGCTGCAGGATCTGTTCGCTATATATCAGGGCTTTCGAGATTTTATGAGGGAGCGTTACATAACCGCTGAGGAAATTCTCGTAGTTTTATATAATATCATTGACAAATCCAGCTGGGTCAAAAACACTGTTATATGCCTGGACGGCTTTACCGGCTTTACTCCCTGCCAGTACAAGATACTTGAAAAAATGCTTCAGTATGCAAAGATGGTTTATATAACCGTTACCATAGATCCAAGGGAGCTTGAAAGCTTTGAGCCAGGATTGAGAAATGGAGACGAAAGTAAAATTAGCGAGCATCAGCTTTTTGGCCTGAGCAAAAAGACAATACATAAGCTTTATAAGATGGCAAGAATGACAGGTGCAGCTATAAAAGAGCCTGTTATAGCGGAAAAAAGAAGCCCTCAGAGCATACCCTACCGCTTTATTAATTCGCCTGCCCTGGCATCCCTGGAACACAATATCTTTCGCTACCCATACAATATTTACAGTAATGAGCAGGATGACATTACTATCCATGCAGCCAGGGATGCTGCAGCCGAGATAGATTTTGTGGTACGGGAGATAAAGAGGCTTGTTCGGGAGGAAAACTACCGCTATAAGGACATAGCCGTTGTTACAGGCGCCATAACGGAATACGGCAGAATCGCCAGGCAAAGGTTCACCCAGGCAGCTATTCCCTGCTTTATTGACTATAAGAAGGATATTTTAAACAACCCCTTTGTGGAGCTTATCAGGGCTGCGGTGGCTATTGTTGCCGAGGACTTTGATTATGAAAGCGTTTTCAGATATCTGCGCACATATCTTACAGATCTGAGCCCGCAGGAGATCGATATGCTGGAGAATTATGTGCTGGCCTGCGGAATAAAGGGCTACAGGCGCTGGAGCGAGCCATTTGAAAGAAAATACAGATCAAATGAGCCCTTGCAGCTGGAGCTGCTGAATGCGGCTAGGGAGAAATTCATGCAGGATATAGTTCCTGTATATGAGGTCTTAAAGAATAAGGAAAAGATGATTTCCGACTACACCACAGCCCTTTATGAGCTGGGAGTGCGTTTGCGGATTGAGGAGAAGCTGGCAGACTACAGGACTTATTTTATTAATCACAAGCAAGCGGTAATTGCCAAGGAGTTTGAACAGGTATACCGGATTGTTATGGAGCTATATGATCAGATAGTACTCTTGCTGGGACAGGAAAAATGCAGCATAGCGGAGTTTGCTGATATTCTGGATACCGGCTTTTTGGAGGCAAAGGTGGGCCTGATCCCTCCCGGTGTTGATGAGGTGGTTGTTGGTGACACGGAAAGAACCAGGCTAAAGGATATAAAGGCTTTGTTTTTTGTGGGGGTCAATGATGGGCTTATCCCTAAGCCCACCGGCAGCGGAGGAATATTGTCTGATATGGAAAGGGAGCTTCTTGCCGAGAACAACATCGAGCTGGCTCCGACAAAAAGGCAGCAGTCCTATACCGAGCAATTTTATATATATCTGAATCTGACCAAGCCCGGCAGGAAGCTTTATATCAGCTATCACAAGGTCAATGAGGAGGGTAAAGCTGTGGGCCCCTCCTTCCTGATAGGCAAGATTAAGCAGCTGTTTCCTGCAATAGCTATTACAGATGAGGATGATAATGGCCAGGCTGAGCCTGATATACTGAAGGATGACGGGCTTTCCTATCTGACTGAGGGCCTTAGAAATCTGGATAAAGGCAAGCTGACGGATGAGTGGAAGGAGCTGTACCTTTATTACAGGTCCAATGAAAAAACAGCCTTCATTCTTGACAGACTCATACAGGGAGCCCTGCATATAAACAAGGAAAAGGGAATATCAAAGGAGGCTGCAAGGCTGCTGTACGGAAAAGAGCTGGATGGCAGTGTCACCAGGCTGGAGCGCTTTGCAGGCTGCGCCTTTGCGCATTTTCTTGCATATGGCTTAAGTCTTGAGGAGCGCAGGGAATTTAAGCTGGCGGTGCCGGATATAGGAAATATTTTTCACAATGCTATAGATTATTTTTCAAAGAGGCTGGATGAAAGCAATTATAGCTGGCACGATATTCCTGATGAGATCAGACAGGAATGGGCGCAAGAATGTGTGCAGCAAGCGGTTGAGGAATACGAAAACTCCTATATAAAAAGCACAAAGCGCAGCGAGTATATGATAAAGAGATTAGAACGGATTGTTGTAAGAACCCTGTGGGCACTCTGCAACCAGATAAAACAGGGGGCCTTTGAGCCGGTGGGCTATGAAATGAAATTTTATGAGCTGCCGGAGCTTAACTTCAATGGCCGGATAGACCGTCTGGACTTGTACGAGGATGAAAACAGGGTTTATGTCAGGGTAATAGATTACAAATCCGGCAGTACATATTTTGACCTTGCCGGGGTGTATTATGGTCTTCAGCAGCAGCTGTCGGTATATCTGATAGCGGCAATGGATTATTTGAGCAAACAGCATCCGGAGAAGGAAATAGTTCCTGCCGGTATATTTTACTACCATATTGATGATCCGATAGTGGCCAAGTCCGAGCAGTCTTTCGAAGAAATATACAAGCAGCTTAAAATGGATGGTCTTGTTAATGCGGATAAATCCGTTATAGCCTTAATGGACACGAAACTGGCCGGCCCGGACGGCAGCCTGGCCCCATCCAGCAAATCGGATATTATTCCTGTGGAGACCAATAAGGAGGGAGAGCTTGGTAAGCGTTCCCAGGTGGCGGACAGCAAACAGTTTATTGCCATGCTTGATTATGTAAGGGACAGGCTGATGAAGGACAGCAGCAGGATACTTAATGGGGACACGGCATTAAATCCCTACCGGATGGGAGAGCAAAGCGCCTGTGATTATTGCCAGTTCAGAACAGTCTGCGGCTTTGACATCAGGCTTGGCAGGGACAGGGGCTTTGAATTCCGCAATCTGGCCAAAAAATCCCTTGAGGAGATAAAGGCGGAGATATTTGATGCAGAAAGGCAGGGTAAATAATGGCTTGGACCGTTGCACAACAGAAGGTGATAGATACCAGGAATAAAAATCTTCTTGTTTCGGCAGCCGCAGGCTCGGGTAAGACTGCGGTATTGGTGGAACGTATCATAAAGATGATATCTGAGGGCGAAAAGCCTGCAGATATTGATCGCCTGCTGGTGGTGACATTTACCAATGCGGCTGCGGCGGAGATGAGGGAAAGGATTGCTTTGGCCCTGGATAAAAAGCTTTGCGAAAATCCGGAAAATGAGCATCTGCAGAAGCAGCTTTCCCTGCTGCAGGGGGCACAGATTACCACCATACACAGCTTCTGTCTTAATGTTATACGCAATTATTTTTACCGGATTGATTTGGACCCCTCCTTTAAGATAGCCGATGAGGCAGATACCACGCTGATGAAATCCGATGTAGTTTCCGATTTGCTGGAGCGCTGGTACGAGGAGGGCAGGGAGGATTTTTTCAGGCTGATAGAAAGCTATTCCTACTCCAAATCCGACGCTCCGATTGAAGAGCTTATATTGCAGCTTTATGATTTTTCCATGAGCTCCCCCTGGCCAAAGGACTGGATCAATGATAAAAGGAGCTTGTTTGAGCTGGAGGATTTGGAGGACTTATACTCGGCTCCCTGGATGGAGGAGCTGCTTGAGCATGTCAGGACAATTATAAAGGATCTGGCAGCAAAAAATGCCAGGGCAATAAGCATATGCAATGAGCCTGACGGGCCGGCTGCATACTTGCCTGCCCTTATGTCGGATAAGGCTAAGCTGGAAG
>JAAZDK010000162.1 GCA_012512855.1 Clostridiales bacterium | reverse complement strand
GGTGTGAAAATGTTGCTTAACAAGCGGCTTAAGACCAATTTTGTGAATGAATTCATTGAGTAACAGCAAACCTGCATCGGAAGATAAATCGCCGCCGTGAAAATTTATTTTAAATTTACTATTGCTTTCTAAGTGAAGTGCATTTAAACTAGACATAAGGGTTTCTCCTTTGCTGATTTGTATGTTTGGTAAACTTCATTTTAGCAAAGCTGAGACCCTTTCTATAGTTCAGTTTCACTTTTTAAGTGAAAGCAATAAGATGATGAAAATATAGTAATTATGCAGTGCCAGGCACTGTTGTATATGTTACGATGAATAATTCAGGTTTTATTATTTTCATATAACCTTAATAATGTATGATCTATTCTATCATCATTAATTGGCTTTATCATATTTTTTAATACTAAATTTAATAAAATGCTTGATATTTGCTGAATTTTAACATTATGCTCAAAAAGTGATATGTAGGTTTACAATACATGTGTTACAAAAGATATTATCGGGATGATTTTTTCTTTCATTAAAGCGGTATATTGTAGTATACTAATCTGAGAGCAGTATAAATTTAAAAAAGAGAGGAATGATAATATGAAATTTCGAATGGTGCATGAAAATTACAATGTAAAGGATCTGGATAAATCTCTTGCCTTTTATAAGGAAGCACTGGGGCTTACCGAAAAGAGAAGGATGGTGGCTGATGACGGTTCGTTTATTATTGTATATGTAGGAAATGAAGAGTCTGATTTTGAACTGGAGCTCACATGGCTGAGAGACTGGGACAGGCCGTATAATCTGGGTGATAATGAGTTTCATCTGGCTTTTGTGACTGATGAATATGATAAGGCTTATGAAAAGCATAAACAGATGGGCTGCATTTGCTATGAAAATCCTTCAATGGGTATATATTTTATAAATGATCCGGATGGCTATTGGCTGGAGATAGTACCCGCCAGGAAGTAAATAATGTTACATGCATTGTGATCTTTTATTATATTTCCTATATAATTATGCTACAAGCCGGAACTGTCAAACTGAGTGATTATTAATAATTATAAGCTACAGGCGGTGGCTTTGCATATGATGCTTGGATATAAAGAGAAAAAGGAGGTGCAGTATGTCGTCTGCAAACATAGTATCAGCCATTTGCTGTTTTCTAACCTCATTAATATTTTGGGGAGTTTCAATCTATGCATTCACACGCAAGGACCCTATGCACTTCTGGTCAGGAAGCAAAGTTATGCCTGAGGAAATAAGTGATATTCCGGCATACAACAGGGCTAATGCCTTAATGTGGGCTATTTATGCTGCATGTATGGTTCTGGCAGGTATATTGTCGCTGTTCAGTGTTATTACTGGTATAATACTAATGGTAATTACCATCGTTCCGGGAATTCTGGTCTTAATTGTGGTATATAAGAGTATTTATAATAGATACAGGATTACTTCCTTTACATCTACGAAAATACATAATACATCAAAGGGCTCTATAAAGACTGCTATTAATCTGATAGCAACTGTTATCATTTTCATTGGTCTGGTTGTGATGTTTTATTTGGGTGAAAAGGAGCCGGAGGTTATAATTAATAATGACCGGATACAGATTAAGGGTATGTACGGACTGAGCATCGAACTTTCTGAAATAGCAGATATTAGCCTTGTTGAGAAAAGCATGAAGGAATTAGGTATCGGCAGGCGAACCAATGGTTATGGCGGATTTGGAGATACTCTAAAGGGTAATTTTAATTCCGATGCATTGGGTGAAACGATGCTTTTCGTTCATGCCAACTCATCACCAACAATAAAAATAGAAAGGGCAGGTAAAAAAGATATTTATATCAGCTATAATAATGCAGAAAGAACAAATCAGCTATACAAAGCTTTGATGCAGGTGTACGCTGGTAAGAAGTAATATAGTGCGCTACGAATGCTTATATCAGTAGTTTTGAAAATAATCAATATTGTATTGATAAGGTGATCTTTCTTATAAAATCCTAAGGCAGGAATATGCTTTAGGATTTTTGCTTTAGAAATTTGATTCATCGGAATGTTAGCTATATAATAATAATAGCAATTATTACTTTCCTGTGTTATGCAATAGGGGTGATATATTGTGAAAAGTATTTTAAGCATTGATTTTGATTATTTTATTGATGCTTCATCGAAGGAAAGAGACATATACTTTCCACAGGGAGCAGATGAAATTCCGCAAGATAAGCTTATGAGCTTCTGGGATGAAAAGTATAAAAAATATCCTGAGCTTAAGAAGCTGGGGGTAATTCGGGAGTTTTACATACTTAAGGATTTCCTGACAACCTTGAATATATCAAAGAAAAATTTTGTCAAGGCTGATAATCATAAATATATAAAGAGGCTGATTGACACAATTCCAATGAGCCTTCAGTTGAGGATAATCAATATAGATTTCCATCATGATTATTACCACTACTATAAGGGGGAGGATAACTGCAATTGCGGCAACTGGCTGAGAAGGCTGATGGAAGAGAGACCTGACACAAAGGTAAAATGGATTAGAAGAAGGAACTCACAGACTGTTTGCCTTGATGGAGAATTTCCCTTTGAACATACGGATGATATAAAATCAATTTATAACGAAAGCTTTGATTATGTTTTTGTTTGCAGAAGCCCTGAATGGAGTCCACCGCATCTGATAGACAAGTATGAAGAGCTGATCTCACTTTGGGAAGGCAGGGAGCTAATTTGCGGGCAGTAATCAGAACCAAGATATGCGGGCGTTTTATATAATGACCATAATGTCACCTGAAATAAAAGATTAGAAATCCTTTTTAGATATAATGCATATATTTTATATATAACATATAAATGGCATTTTGCTAACTGCCATCGGGAAGTGAGATTTTGAAGAATCTTAAGCCGGAAAAATTGAAGGTTGAGTTCAGGGAAGGGGCTTCAAAGACCGAACCTGTGATAGGGCGCAAGTATACATTGACTCATTCGGATGCTACAGCAGATTTATATCTGACAATTGGGCCGCAATTTGCTTATGACAGAATAAATGCAATGAGGGATGAGGTTCTGGCAGAATGGAGAAGCAATAATGGCCAACCTTATCTTTATGTCTATGTTTATCTTGATGATAGGTCAGGCTCCGAAATTGCAAAGCAGCGGGATGCAATTTTCAGACGGGAGCTGCCGCTGGCGCTTGAGGCAATCATGCATGGGGACAGAGATTTCTTTAGTGAACATCCGGGTTTGGATTATGCCCAGATATGGATACATTTTGACTCTGAAAATCCGGAGTACAGTCGCTTTGAGTACCAGGGAAGGCCGCTGGATTATAAGTGAATTTCAATCTAGCGCCCATGCGCACACCTAAATTGATGATAAGTGGTGTACCCAGCATGGCGCAATCTAACAGGTGAAAGCCACGAAACCACCGGTAAGGGAAGCAATGGGAAAGTAAATGGGGAAGTAAATTTTAATAGGTAGTTGTATATATTTGATATATATGTTATAATTATCCGGGTTTAATTAAAATGAAAGCGAGGTAATCCAATGCCGCAATATGCTTAACTTAGCAAAATGTATATGGACTGAATAAAGCATCGTTAGTTGACCCTTATTTGGGTTTTGTTGGTATGCCTTTTTCGGTCTAATCAAGTTAAGAATAGCGGTATTTTCAACCTTGTTAAAGCCCAGAACAAGGGTAAGTAATATTAGCTGTTGTTGGAACTATTACAGATGAGGATTGATCATACCGTGCTTAATTGCACGGTTTTTATATTGATCGCTTGACTGTCGAAAGCAATCAATCTGATTACCTGTTGACAGCCGAGATTAGTTCCAGTAACAACATCTGATACATTACTATATCCTTTTAATATTGTGCTTACAAACTGCAGGTGAATACTTATGCTATTCATCTGCAGTTTTTTGGTGCGCAATAATCAACGCTTTAACAGGCATTGGTGCATGGCCTGTTTTGTAAAGCTCACTGGATTAACAGTTTTATGAGCAATATGGACAGAATCTCTACAGTAAGAAAGGGTGCAAAAAATGAGTATTATTATTACAAATAATTTATCCAAAACATATAAGGTACAACAAAAGCAGGAAGGAATAAAAAGCACAATAAAGGATCTGTTTAAACGAGAATATGTATATAAGGATGCGGTAAAAAGCCTTAATATAATAATTGAAAAGGGTGAAATTGTAGGGTTGCTTGGAGAAAACGGAGCAGGAAAGACTACAACGCTAAAAATGCTAACAGGAATTCTGTATCCTACATCCGGGGAAGTGTC
>JAAZDK010000161.1 GCA_012512855.1 Clostridiales bacterium | reverse complement strand
TAGCGGAATGGCCGTTCTCATATCCGGCATCAAAGGTCAGATATATTACCTTCCTGTTGGTATCACCAATATAATAGGCATCATACTTCTTAAGCTCATCAGCCGTGGCGGTACCTGTAGGCGGCTGACCCTCCTGTGTAAAACCCAGTCCCCAGTTGTCGGCACTTGTCTGCTTTATCCTTTCATTCCTGCGGGCATTAACAATCAGAGCAGCCAAAGCCCCCAAAAAGTAAAGCATTGCAAACATAAAAAAATACAGAAACACTTTTCCTTTTTCATTTTTGAAAAATTCAAGCCTCACGGATACTCATCCCTCTCATATATTCAGGCCTGCAGGAAAGATTGCCGTGTCCCGAAAACAGGCCTTTTTTATTTAAATATATTTCAGGGGATATCCATACATTCCATAACAGACTGAAAAACATCACGGGACAAAAATTACTTTTTATTTAATCAAACGACAGGACTGTTTATCTGACATTTTGCCTAATCTTAAGGCTTACTCAGATCCTCCCTATTCCGCTGTAACACCTCATCATACAAGTCCTTATTTTCACCTAAAAAGCTGCCGTCATCATCTTGGTAATAGAAGGCTCCGTTGCTGAGCATCTCCCATGATGCTCCATCCTTTGCAACGCAGAAGTTCAAATTCCGCCACAAAGAATGAAAAATCGGCATAGCCGGTAAATACATACCTAACTATGCCGATATAAATGCTAATTTCAGCCTTTTACCTTAAGTAATCAACAGCCGCTCTTTCAATAGGCAGGCCCTTAGTATAACGCTTCATGAATTCATTAAAGCCCTCTACATCCTTTTGATCGGGGTCGAGTGTTGTTCCAGTCATGTTTTTAAACACCTTGTTATTCAGGAAGTCTTCAAGGGTCTCATTCTCTCCCTTGTTTATCATATATGAAGCCAGCAGGGCCATTCCCCATGCGCCGCCTTCTCCTGCGGTTTCCATAACTGTAACAGGTGCATTAATTGCTGCTGCCATGATCTTCTGACCAACTACCTTGGTTTTGAAGTAACCGCCATGACCCAGCATTACATCCAGCTTAACCCCTTCATTCTTAAGCAGGATATCCAGTCCGGTCTTAAGGGCACCAAGGCAGGTAAAGAGATTAACCCGCATAAAGTTGGCAAGGTTGAATTTGCTGTCCGATGAACGTACAAACAAGGGACGTCCCTCTTCAAAATGTGTAATATGCTCGCCGGACAAATATCCATATGCCAAAAGGCCTCCGCAATCAGGATCTCCCTGCAGGGCAAGCTCATACAGGGTGTCATATACCTTCGGCTTAGGTACATCAAAGCCGAATGCCTGCAAGGCTTCTCTGAACAATGCTACCCATGAGTCAAGATTTGATGTACAGTTATTGGAATGTGCCATTGCAACCAGTTTGCCTGTAGGCGTTGTTACCAGGTCTATTTCAGGATAAACCTTTGACAGCTCCTTCTCCAGCACTATCATGGCAAATACGCTTGTACCGGCAGATACATTTCCTGTGCGTACCGCAACACTGTTGGTTGCAACCATGCCGGTTCCGGCATCTCCCTCAGGAGGGCAAAGAGGTATACCAGCCTTAAGCTGCCCGCTGACATCCAAAAGCTTTGCCCCTTCCTCGGTCAATACACCGGCATTTTCTCCGGCCATAAGAACACCCGGAAGAATGTCATCCAGCTTCCATGGAAGATTTTTAGAGCTGATTAAATCGTTAAACTGCTGAATCATTCTCTTGTTGTAATCGCCGGTCTCCAGATCTATCGGGAATACACCGGATGCCTCTCCCACACCAAGAACCTTCTTTCCTGTCAGCATCCAGTGAACATAGCCTGCAAGTGTAGTCATAAAGCTTATTTGCGAAATATGCTCCTCATTATTTAGTATAGCCTGATACAGATGGGCTATGCTCCATCTTTGCGGTATAGGATAATTAAAGAGCTCCGTCAGGGCCGTGGAGGCCTGCTCTGTAATATTATTGCGCCATGTTCTGAAAGGTACCAAAAGCTTGCCGTCCTTATCAAATACCATATATCCATGCATCATTGCGCTAAAGCCTATTGCTCCTATGGTCTGAAGGGTTACGCCGTATTTTTGCTTAACATCCTCAGCCATTTTTCTGTAGCTGTCCTGAACACCATTCCATATATCATCTATGCTGTATGTCCATATGTTGTTTACATAGCTGTTCTCCCAGTCATGGCTTCCCGAAGCTATGGGAGCGTTATCCTCGCCGATTAATACAGACTTAATTCTTGTCGAACCCAGTTCGATGCCAAGATATGTTTTTCCATTTATTATGGCATTTTTCACATCAAGACTCATGTGCATATCCTCCATATTTGTTAATTTGTTATAGTTAATTTTAATATATACTAAAATGAAGCAGTTTTCAAGCAAAAACCTTGTCTCGATAGCGTAACTTTACTGTAGGAAATAGATAGGCAGAGATCACCAAAGATGTGTTAATAGAAATCTCATCTACACTATAGCTTTTTATTCATATTTTTACAAGCCCCAAATGTGTGTATAAAACCAT
>JAAZDK010000160.1 GCA_012512855.1 Clostridiales bacterium | reverse complement strand
TATCACATTATTTATATATTTCATATAAAGGATATTTATCTGTCAGGCTCTTAACCATTGCCTTAACCTTATCCTTATTGGCATTAACATCCTTAATCAGCAGATAAATTGCCTCAGCAATAACATCCATATCCTCGGTGTTCATTCCCCTGGTTGTTACAGCAGGTGTTCCAAGACGAATACCGCTGGTTACGAAAGGAGAAGCAGGATCGTTAGGAACAGCATTCTTGTTGCAGGTTATATTGGCTGTCTCCAGCAGCTTTTCGGTATCCTTGCCTGTCACTCCCATGTTCTGGAGATCCACCAGCATCAGATGGTTGTCGGTACCGCCTGAAACAAGCTTAAAGCCCCTCTTTGTCAGGCCGTCTGCAAGAGCCTTGGCATTGTCAATAATCCTTTTTGCATAATCCTTGAAGCCGGGATCAAGGGCTTCCTTAAAGCATACAGCCTTTGCAGCTATTACATGCATAAGCGGGCCGCCCTGTATGCCGGGGAAGACTGCCTTATTCAGCTTATACTCCTCGGCAAACTCTGCGCTGGAGAGGATCATGCCGCCTCTGGGACCGCGAAGGGTCTTATGGGTTGTTGTAGTGGTTACATGGGCATAAGGTATAGGGCTTTCATGATAGCCTGCTGCCACCAGACCTGCGATATGAGCCATGTCCACCATAAGGAAGGCTCCCACCTCATCGGCAATTTCACGGAAGGCCTTAAAATCTATTTTGCGGGCATAAGCACTTGCTCCTGCGATAATCAGCTTCGGCTTATTCTCCTTTGCCAGCCTTCTCACATTTTCATAATCTATAAAGCCATCATCATTAACTCCGTAAGGCACGATATTAAAATAGCTGCCGCTCATATTAACCGGGCTTCCATGGGTCAGGTGTCCGCCGTGGGCAAGGTTCATGCCAAGAACGGTATCACCAGGCTTAAGCAAAGCAAAGAAGACGGCCATATTTGCCTGTGCACCGGAATGAGGCTGAACATTGGCATAGGTGCAGCCAAAGAGCTTCTTTGCACGCTCTATTGCCAGATTTTCAGCTATATCAACAAATTCGCAGCCGCCATAATATCTTTTCTGCGGATAGCCCTCGGCATACTTGTTGGTGAGAGGGCTGCCCATGGCTGCCATTACCGCTTTGCTTACAAAGTTCTCGGATGCAATTAATTCGATATGGCTGTTCTGTCTTTCAATCTCAAGAGACATCGCCTCAGCCAGTTCGGGGTCAAATGCTTTAATTTCATCAAATGAGTACATTTTTCTCGATCCTTTCAGCTTTTTCTATCGCATATTTCTTCGTATTAGTATAACATATTAAAATTTTATATGGAAGTCATTACACCGGGATATCTTAAATTAATTAATAATATTTGCTAATATTTTTTATAAAATTTATTACTAATTCAAGCTATCAGGTCCAAAGCTAAGCGGCAATAAAGCATCAAGCGAATACAGGGTGTAATCCTCTTCGGATCTGGCCAGTATAACTATAAAGGATTCCGGAGCTGTAAATTCCCGCAGGGCCTGACGGCAGATACCGCAGGGCGGGCAAAAATCGCTTACTATCTTGTTTTTTCCTCCGACGATGGCAATTGCTGCAAATTCCCGCTCCCCCTCGCTAACAGCCTTCAAAAGCGCCGTCTGTTCTGCACAGCTGGTCATCCCGTAGGAGGCATTTTCAATATTGCAGCCTCTGTAGATCCTCTCATCCACAGTCAGCAGGGCTGCTCCTACATAGAAATTGGAGTAGGGGGCATATGCCTTCTCCATAGCCTTGAAGGCTTCTCTTATCAGATTTCTGATAACCGATCTGGTCACAATCTCGGTCCGGCTGATCAGCTCTCCTGCATTCTGCAAAATCAGGCTGTTTTCCGAGCTTTCATATTGCTCAGCTCTTTTTTGCTCATCCCTATCCATATTGCTATTGTAGCCATCAATATTGCTCATATCCTTTGCCACTCCCTTCCTGATTTTCTTACTTGTCCAGTAGCCGCCCGCCAACCGGTCAGGCAGCTATACAAGTATCAATATATACATGTCCATTACAGATACGGCTCCTTTGAAGCAGGGTTGCCTTTGCCTTCTGATATATGCGACTCCGCCACAGATATGCCCCTTTAAGCAGGGCTGCCTTTGCCTTCTGATATATGCGACTCCGCCACAGATATGCCCCTTTGAGCAGGGCTGCCTTTGCCTTCTGATATATGCGACTCCGCCACAGATATGCCCCTTTGGGCAGGGCTGCCTTTGCCTTCTGACTTATAGCCTTCAGCTTAATAGCCTCCAATCTAATAAAAATCGGCATACTCTCTTGCCTAATAGCCGTTAGCATGCTCGGATTTTGCCAGCTTCACCAGCCTGCTGGTTCCAAGCCTTGATGCACCCAGCTCTATAAATTTGGCTGCATCATCAAAGCTGGATATCCCTCCGGCGGCCTTGATTTTTACATCCTTGCCCACATGCTCAGCAAACAGGGCCACATCATCAAAAGTAGCGCCAGCCTTTGAAAAGCCGGTGCTGGTCTTTATGAAGTCCGCTCCTGCTTCGGTAACTATCCGGCACATCCTTATCTTTTCATCCTCATCCAGCAGGCAGGTTTCGATAATCACCTTAAGAATCCGGTTGCCGCATACTGCTTTGATCTGCTTAATCTCATCAGTCAGCAAATCATACCTTTTGTCCTTAAGCCAGCCAATATTTATAACCATGTCAATTTCGTCTGCTCCGTCCTCTATTGCCTTTTTTGTCTCAAAGACCTTTACCGCCGTGCTGTTATATCCGTTAGGAAAACCGATTACAGTACATACAACCATCCTGTCGTCCAGATATTCTTTAACCGCCCTTACATAGCTTGGTGGAATGCAGACAGATGCAACCCCAAAGCGCACTGCAT
>JAAZDK010000159.1 GCA_012512855.1 Clostridiales bacterium | reverse complement strand
CATCATAAGCTATGGAGATATTGCCATTAGGCGGGGGATAATGAAGCTATACGGCCTGAACGAACTGACCAGGGAGCAGTTTGTGGTGTATAAAAACAGATACTCCCCTTACGCTTCGGTAGCGTCGTTGTATCTGTGGAAGGTATCATATGAATAGGGTTTAAAAATAAGATTTTATAAATGGTATATATGAGACCGCTTATCTTTTCAGGAAAGTGGTTTTTTATGTGGATTTTTATATATTGAAAGCTAATTAAAAAGGTTCCGGATTCGGTGTCATACATCGATAGCGGAGCCTTTTTATTTGTTAGTAAGGTTTCAAATTCTTAAGTTTTACTTCAGTCCCCAAAGGGGAGCGAGAAGAATTGGGTCGGTTTGGAATCTTCTGGAAATAATTATACCATATAGGAATTCTACAGAATATTTGCTAATCTTTCGAATACAAAACAGCTCCTGCTTCGTTATATAGATGGGTATAAAAGACAAACACTAATAAAACTAGTTTAATCTGACACAAAACTAGTTAAATTTTACACAAATATAATTGAATTGGCTCTAAAAATTTGATATATTAGTGTCATTATGACTATGTAGGTGATGGTTAAATAATTATGAAAAAATCTACAATTGGCACAATATACAGAAAAAGCATTGGAAAATTGATTCCCGAATATGGAGTGCTGTCACTGATTGCCTGCTTTGTGGTAAACAGCATTATATATTGGGGCTGTCATCAGATTATGAAGGATAAATATCATTATGATTTTACCTCCCGACTGGATAATAAAGTCCCATTTGTTAAGGAATGGGTGCTAATTTATCTGGTATGCTATATATTCTGGGCGGCAAACTATATCCTGGCAGCCCGTGAGGGAGAAGAGGAATGGTTTTGCTTTGCCTTTGCAGATTATCTGTCAAGGTTTATATGCGGCATATTTTTCATTCTTTTGCCCACCACCAACATTCGTCCGGCGGTACCAGGAGACGATATATTTAGCCGTATGATGAGATTGGTTTACAGCCTGGATGCGCCAACAAACCTTTTTCCCTCCATTCATTGTCTGGTGAGCTGGTTTTGCTTTATCGGCATCAGAAGGAGCAAAAAATTACCCTTTTGGTACAAGGCCTTTTCCTGCATATTTGCAATTATGGTATTTTTGTCAACCCAGTTTACAAAGCAGCATTATCTGATTGATATATTCGGGGGCGTGCTGATTGCCGAGCTTTGCTATTATATTGCCTGTCACACACAAATATACAGATATGTTCAGAAGTTGTTTTTCAAAATAAATGGAATGATATTTGGAGAAAGCATTTATGATGAACAAACGTAGGATGCTTTTAAATACCTTATTTTTGATAGTGGTATTTTCCCTAACATTTTATTACATATTCCGTGATCAGGATATTACTGCCTTGATGAATGCAATAAAAAGCTCAGATACAAGATATTGGTTTGCATCAATTGTATGTGTGGTCTTTTTTATTGGCAGCGAATCGATTATAATATATTATATGATGAATTCCATTAAGCAAAGGGTTAAGCTTTTGCATTGCTTTTTGTATTCCTTTGTCGGTTTTTTTGTCAGCTGCATTACACCATCAGCAACCGGAGGACAGCCTGCCCAGATTTATTTCATGAAAAAGGACAGGATACCGATACCGGTAGCAACATTGATATTGATGATTGTGACAATAACATATAAATTTGTCCTGGTACTTATTGGAGCGTTTACTTTACTGTTCAGGCCCACAGGAATAATGAATTATCTGGAACCGGCAATAGGAATTTGCTGGCTTGGCCTTTTACTGAACATCTTTTGTGTGGCCTTTATGCTGCTTTTGGTCTTTCATCCGACACTGGCAAAAAATCAGCTGACATTTTTGGTTGAACTGCTGGCAAGGCTGCGATTAATTCGAAAAAAGGAACGACATCTGAAAAAAATTGAAGCAGCGATGCAGCAATATCAGGATATTGCGGTATATTTTCGCACGCACAGGTTTGTTATTTGGAATGTGCTTATTATAACCTTAGTGCAAAGACTTCTGCTTTTTTATGTTACCTATCTGGTTTACAGATCCTTTGGCTTAAGTGAAACAGATCTGGTTACCATTGTAATCCTGCAGGGGATGATATCGGTAGCGGTTGATATGCTGCCGCTTCCTGGTGGGATGGGTATCAGCGAGAAGCTGTTTCTGTCTGTTTTTGCCCCTGTATTCGGCCCTCTGACCCTACCGGGGATGATAGTAAGCAGAGGCCTCAGCTATTATACGGAACTGATTATAAGTGCTGTTTTTACAGTAGTTGCCTTTTTTACAATAGGAAGAAATGAAAGGACAATAGAAGGATGATAGGATTTTACGATTATACTGTTATAATGACATACCTGAGCTTATTGTGTTCGGTATTTGGTATTACTCAGGCAATTGACGGAAGGTTCAGGACTGCTATTGTCTGTTTGGCGCTGTCGGGGCTTTGTGATATGCTTGACGGCAAGATAGCAAGGACGAAAAAGAATCGCAGCAGTGATCAAAAGCTCTTCGGAGTGCAAATAGATTCCTTATGTGATGTTATATGCTTTGGTATTTTTCCTGTTATAATATGTTACATACTTGGAGTCCGGGGTATCCTGGGCGGAATTGTTATCGGATATTACAGTGTTTGCTCCGTTATCAGGCTGGGCTTCTTTAATGTACTCGAAACAAACCGGCAGATGAAGGAGGACGGAGCTAATAAGTATTATTACGGACTACCTATAACCTCGATAACAATAGTTCTGCCAATCGTATTTCTTTTAAGCTTTGTAATCTCAGCCTACGCCTTCAAGTGGGTTTTACTGATGATGCTTTTTGTCGTAGCCACACTGTTTATACTTAAGTTCAGACTGAAGAAGCCAAGCACTAAGCAGCTCGCTGTTATAGTAATAATAGTTGCTATAATAGTATCAGTTATTATGCTTTATTCAGATTATCGGATTAAGCGCAAAATTGTACAAGAGGAAGCTCTGATAAATGAACTGTTTGAATAGGAGGCAGCCCGGATGAGATGCATGGACCGCAGAGGCAATGAAATCAGGCAAAATGATACACAAGGCAAGATACTGGACTTCCTGTACAATAAGCAACTGGGAAGGCTCTTGCTCAGACCCCTGATACAACCATGGCTTTCACGGCTTGCGGGAGCTGTTTTGGACAGTTCTTTTTCTAGAGCCTTTATCCCTTTGTTTGTAAAGGCATGTAAAATCAATATGAAGGAGTATGAGGAGCGCAGATATTTCTCCTACAATGATTTTTTTACAAGAAGGGTTAAGGCGGGCAGGAGGATAATAGACAAGAGGCCCAGCCACCTGATTGCTCCTTGTGATGGCAAACTGACAGTATACCATATAGATAAGGATTCGCACTTTACCATAAAGAATACAACATATACCCTGCAAAGCCTGTTAAGAAGCAGGAAGCTGGCAAAGTATTATCAGGGTGGCACCCTGCTGCTGTATCGTCTGTCGGTTGATGATTACCACAGATATTGCTATATTGACAATGGCAAAAAGACAAAAAATTACCGGATAAAGGGTGTTTTTCACACTGTGAATCCGCTGGCTAACGACATATATCCTGTATATAAGGAAAACACCAGAGAGTTTTCTGTTTTGTACAGTGAAAATTTCGGCAAGGTCCTGGTCATGGAGGTTGGAGCCCTTCTGGTGGGCAGGATAGTTAATTATCATGAGGAAGCTTATGTAAGGCGGGGCGAAGAAAAAGGAAGATTTGAATTTGGCGGTTCTACAATAATAGTATGCCTCGAAAAGGGACGGGCTGTTATTGATGCGGATATCATTAGAAATTCGGAAAACGGGATAGAAACAAAGGTCAGAATGGGAGAGAGAATAGGAGAACGGCATAATCAGGGATAAAGTGAAAATAGAAGTTTAAAGATAAGGGGAAAGGTTTTTAGATGCATTTTTTGTAATTATCACTGTAAAAGCACATAAGAATACTTGTTTGCAAGGTAAGGATTGCTATAATGACACAAGGTTGATATTGAAGATGATTAAAAAAGTGCTGAAATAAAAATATGGGGGTACTTTTATGCATTGGGGTTCGGTTTATCTAATAGTTAATGATTTTAACAGGTCAATTGATTTTTATGAAAAGCTGCTTCAGATTCCGGTCAGCGCAAAAAACATGGACAGATTTGCTATGTTTGAATTTGAAGGAATGTGTCTGGCCTTGATGAATGCTCATTTTGATAGTCAAAATCCTGATAAGGTTGAACGAAAAGGAGAGAATACCGAGTATTTTGATGATTTGACTGCTATAGCTGCGGCAGCTAATAGCCGTAAGTTCGTATTAAACTTTTGGGATGAAGAATTAAGGAAAGAGCATGAGCGTATTAAGCAATTAGGGATTACTGATAATCTTACCAAGATAAAATACATATGCAATGTAAGCCCCTATTATTACTTCCAGTTAACTGATCCTGATGGAAATGTTATAGAGGTAACGGGAAATTATTCTCCTGAGGAAGGAGAATTTGAAGAATGAGCAGTTTTACTCTTGAAATATTAAAGAGCATGTAGTAGAATTCAAAATTAAATAAATACTATCATTAAATGCAGTGAAAAGAAGAGTAGGTAACAATAGCTTTTACAGAGAACCCGGTTGCTGAGAAAGGGAAGGCGAAGGTTACTGAACATGGTCTTGGAGCAGCGTACCGAGAAGCTTTGCTTTTAGGCTACGACGGGTTCTCCCGTTACAGAGATAGAGTATCGGCCTTTTTGGCCCGTACTTGATGAGGTTCATTTCGTGAGAAATGAATAAAAAAGGGTGGTACCACGAAGCATTGCTCTCGTCCCTGGATATATTGTATCCGGGGATGGGAGCTTTTTTAATTCATATGAAATCTCATTGAAATTCATATGGATTAAAGCTTGTTGGGGCAAATTACGCACTCATAATAGCAGAAGCAGTCGCTCTGCGATTTTAAAGTAAAAGCATTTTTATCTAAGGGAAAAATTAAGTAAATTTTGCAGAAAGGTGGATGGTTATGAAGTATGTTTTAATTGGAGGTGCCTGGCCTTATGCCAATGGCTCAATGCATATCGGGCATATTGCAGCTTTGCTGCCCGGTGATATTCTTGCAAGATATTACAGGCTAAAGGGGGATCAGGTTTTTTATGTTTCCGGCAGTGATTGCCATGGAACACCGGTCACAATCCGGGCCAAAAAAAGGTATACTGCAATAAAAAAGAACACTTGTTCAGCATGGCAAAGTCTGGTATAATGACAATATATTAGATAGCTGGCTCACTCAGCTAAATAAATATTCTCAGGGAAGGGGTTGCTGATCAAGACTAATTTAAACTTATACATATGGGATTATAAAATAATATAATGAAGGAGAAGATGATTATGAGCAATTTTAATTATGTTATGAAGCGTTTGGAAGAACTTTTTGGAAATGATAAGGAGGAAATAATTGCCCTTGCAACAATCTCCTTAACTCCT
>JAAZDK010000158.1 GCA_012512855.1 Clostridiales bacterium | reverse complement strand
TATATAATAAGAATCTTTCATACGAAAAAGCCGTTTAATAATCTTAAATAAGCACCAAATTGGTCGAGTATTATAAGCCTATAAGGATTTATTCATACAGCCTGTTAAACATCATTATCGATATAGTTATTAAGCTTCTTGATTTATATAAAATTTGTCACAAAGCTTCTTCTATGTATAGGCGACAGGCCCAGCTTCCTGATAGCTTCAATATGCCTTGCGGAACCATAACCCATGTTGCTGGCAAATTCGTATCCGGGAAATACCTTGTCGTAAGCCATCATCAGGCGGTCTCTGGTGACCTTGGCCACAATACTGGCGGCAGCAATTGAAATGCTTTTTGCGTCTCCCTTTTTAATAGGTACCTGCCTTATATCAATCCCCGGTATGGTTACCGCATCGGTTAAAATTATATCAGGCTTTACAGTCAGATTGCCGATAGCCTTTCGCATAGCCTCATAGGTGGCCTGCAGAATATTCATTTCATCAATCTGATTTGGCGGCACACTTCCTATTCCAAAGGAAACGGCTGATTTAATGATTTCATCATACAGCTCCTCACGCTTCCTGGCTGACAGCTGCTTAGAATCGTTTATATATAAAATATTGCAATCCTTTGGAAGTATAACTGCGCAGGCTATAACAGGTCCGGCCAGGGGACCGCGTCCCACCTCATCAATCCCGCAGATATACTGGTAGTCGGCATATTCCCTTTCATACTGCTTCATACCCTCCAGCCGGGCACACTCCTCCCTGTAGGCATCCAGCTTTGTTTTATACTGCCTGCAGATGGTAATAACACCGCTTCTGTCATCATCAGCATATTTCTCAAGCAAGGATGGAATTTCAGAAATATCAGCCTGCATGAATTCAAGCTTTATATGCGCTACCTTTTTTTGGCTGTTTTCTTCAGTATTTTTATTCATCTTATTTATCTCCATTTCCTGATTACGATATTTAAATTATATATTTTATTATATAACACATATATCAGGCTTGATCCCAAGAAATATGCTTGTTCCTTTGGAAGAGACTTGTTACTTGGGATCATACTTGTTCCTAAGGAACATACTTGGGATATTCAAGTGTGATATTGCCAAGCCTTGCATTTCTGAAATCATCCAGGAGCAGGTATGCCGCCTTTTGCGTATCGGCTTCTCCACCCTTTTGCAGACAGGCTCTTTTTATGGCAATTTCCTCAAGTATTTTGCCGGCCTCCTTAAGATCAAGCTCAGCCGGGGGCTGGTTTATATTATATCTGTCTGTTAATGCCTGAGGATAGCTTTTGTTCAATTTAAGAATCAGCTCCAGAGCCAGATTTGCTGTATCAAGGATATTATCATTAATTGAGCCGACAAGCGCCAAATGCAGGCCAACCGTCTGTTCCTCAAACTTCGGCCAGAGAATTCCCGGCGTGTCAAGCAGCTCTGTATATTTGTCCAGTCTAATCCATTGCTTGCCCTTTGTGACACCAGGCTTATTGCCTGTTTTTGCGGTTGCCCTGCCTACAAAGCTGTTTATAAAGGTGGATTTGCCAACATTGGGTATGCCCACTATCATGGCGCGTACAGGCCGGTATAATATGCCCTTTTTTCTGTCACGTTCCCGTTTTTCCTCACAAGCCTTGTTTACAATATCCTGTACCTGTCTTATACCTGTCCCTTCCCTGGAATTAACCATGGCAACGAAAAAGCCCCTTGACTCAAAATATTCCTTCCAAAGGCTATTTACACGGGCATCTGCCATATCCGCCTTATTGAGAAGAATTACCCTGGATTTATTTTTGGTAAGCTGATCAATGTCAGGATTTTTGCTTGAATAGGGTATGCGCGCATCAAGAAGCTCAATAACCACATCTATGAGCTTCATATCCTCCTGCATAATTTTCTTTGCTTTGGCCATATGGCCAGGATACCATTGATACTGCATGCATATTCTCCGTTCTGTCTGTATAATATTTTAATCGTTGTCTGTTTTAAGATTGAGCTTATTAACAAAGTTAAAGGGTTTTAAGCGTATGAATGCTTTTCCGATGATCTCTTCCCTGCGAATCATACCTACACTGGCAAATCTGCTGTCCTCACTGTTGTTTCTGTTATCTCCCAGTACAAAGTACTCATTTTCTTCCAGAGTCAGAGGCTCAGCAGCCAGACCATAATTTTTCATTTCTTCTACATTGACAATATCCTCTATAGCTTCTCCGTTTATAAATATTATGCCGTCTTTTATCTGTATGGTTTCACCGGGCAGGGCAATTATGCGTTTTATATTGTAATAGCTGTGTTCCCTTCCGGTTTGCTTGAATACAATTACATCAAAGCGTTTCGGATCAGAAAATCGATAGGATAATTTATTGATTATGATGGGCTCCCCATCAAACAGGGTGTTTTCCATCGATATTCCCGGCATCTCGGTTTTTTCAAGGGCATAATATATTATAAAATAAGCAAGGAAAATAACGGCAGCAATCTGAGCCGCCCATATGAATATTTCTATTATAATCCTTTTGACCAAAGGACGTTTGCTTTCCTTATCAAAATCAAAATCCATAGCCTGCTTATCCTTCCGATTCCCGTTTTATATGTTTGTCTGACAGAAAACTTTGCCTGTAGGCAAACTTAGCCTGTCAGACATAATTTGCATGAAAGGCAAATTATGCTGGTTAGGCATATTAGCTTATCAGACGATTTTTATATTGCCTTGATCTTAATATTGATTGTGGACTTAATATGATTGTACACTTTATTGTAGGCTTTATATAATTGTACACTTAGTTGCGCATAAATGCCATACTTCTTTTGCAGCCCGGTTGCGAATGTTATTTTACATTTCAATGAGGTGAAAAAAGGGACAATTACAATATGTATTGTCCCTTCGGTAATTATCTGATTTGCTCCTTAACCTTAGCCTTCTTACCAACTCTATCACGCAAATAGAATAACTTGGCACGTCTTACCTTACCTTTTCTTACGACAACAATCCTGTCGATGCTAGGACTGTGCAATGGCCAGGTTCTTTCTACTCCGATACCATTTGATGTTTTTCTTACGGTAAAGGATTCTCTGGCTCCACCATGCTGCTTCTTTATTACAGTACCTTCAAATACCTGTAATCTTTCACGGTTACCTTCCTTAACCTTGGCATATACCTGGATGGTGTCGCCAACAGCGAAATCTGTAATATCAGACTTCATTTGTTCTGCTTCAATACTCTTAATAATATCGTTCATTTTGTGACCTCCTAATCATTTAAGATGTTCTTGACACGGTTTGGCTATTGCCATGCGTCAGAGGACCATCCCATCTCACAATAAAATACTTTAACATAAAAAATTATATTATGCAAGCCTAAAATAAGATATATTTATAATATTTAATCATTATTATTGAATATTTATTTGTAAAATATGTTTTTTTATATTCTGTCAGAGCCCCTCCAGTTCTTTTTAGCGGATAGAGTCTGCCGCACTTATACATCTATTGCTCTGTATCTGACTGACTCTGATTTATATATTTTTTGAGAAATTCGCTTTCAGCCTTGTTAAGCGGGGCTTTTTCCAGCAGATCAGGGCGTCTTTCATATGTCCTGATAATAGATTGCTCTCTTCTCCAGGCCTCTATATTGGCATGGTGACCTGACAGCAAAACCTCAGGAACCTTCATGCCCATAAATAGCTCAGGTCTGGTATACTGGGGATATTCCAGAAGATTATCCCTTAAGGATTCAAATTCTGAGGATATGTCATTATTGAGTACCCCTGGAATGAGCCTTGCAACAGCATCTATCATCACCATGGCAGGCAGCTCTCCACCTGTCAGTACATAATCTCCTATTGATACATTATCGGTTACAATCAGCTCAAGGACTCTTTCGTCAATTCCTTCATAATGGCCACACAGGATGATTAGATCATCCAGTCGGGCAAACTCCTCAGCCATAGTCTGGCTAAACACCCTGCCCTGCGGAGTCGCATAAATAAGCCTGGGCTTGTACTCAGCAAAGCCTTCAGGCCTGGATTGCTTTATTTGATTTACCAGATGCTCATAGGCCTTGTACACCGGTTCGGCTTTAATTACCATACCGGCTCCTCCGCCATAAGGATAGTCATCCACCCGTTTGTGCTTATCTTCGCTGAAATCTCTTATATTGATGGTGTTAATGCTGATAAGTCCTTTTTCAATAGCCCTTCCGATAATACTGGTATTTAGGCCCTGCATTATCATATCCGGAAAAAGCGTCAGTACATGAAAATTCATATAAAAATGTACTCCTTATTTGTTCTTAAAGCAATCCCTTCATTAAATGCACGATTACCTTTTTATTCTCCACATCTATATTAAGAATGCAATCATTTATTGCAGGCAGCAATACTTCCTTACCGTTATCCATTTGGACAACATATACGTCATTTGCCGCATTGGTCATGACCTCTGTAAGAATCCCCAGCCTTTCTCCGCTTTCGGTAAATACCTCACAGTTTATCAAATCACATATGAAGTATTCGCCCTCCTCCAGCTTGATGGCATTTTCTCTTGTTACCAGCAAATCCATATTGCGGTATTTTTGGACATCATTAATATTGTCTATCCCTTTAAATTTTAATATAACCATCTGCTTAAAGAATTTAACCTCCTCTATATCAAGAGGGATTAATTCCTTGCCGGTATCAAGAATTACCTGCTCCAGCTGTCTGAAGCGCTGCGGATCCTCTGTGGTAGGGTATACCTTGACTTCACCCTTGATTCCGTGTGTAGATGTAATAACGCCAACTCTCAAATAATTTTCCATTTTCCTTACCTGCTTGTGAAAATATCTTAATTTAAATTGTGAAAATATCTTAGTTTAAATTATCTTGAACTGCCAAATAGCTTGTGATAAAATTCTAACCTGCGTTTTTGAACTGAGCTAGCCTAATACTAGTATATTAATCTAAACAGCTTTAATTTTATTTAATTCTGTTCGCCAAATATATAGCTATTATTAGCTACTATTATTGATAGCTGCTCCTCTGAAGCGAATTCCCTGCAAAAAGAAGCTGTTCTACTATGTCTTGTACATGAACATAACAGACAGCTTCCCGATTTTGCATAGGAAAATCTGCAGCTAATTACTGCAGAATTTCAACAATTACTTTTTTATCATCCTTTGTTGCGGCAGCTTTAACTACAGTACGGATGGATTTTGCTATACGGCCCTGTTTGCCGATAACCTTCCCCATATCATCTGCAGCAACCTTCAATTCCACAACAATAGCCTTATCGGTTTCCTTTTCGGTAACAACTACCTCATCGGGATGATCTACCAGTGATTTAGCGATTACTTCGACTAATTCCCTCATTCCCTACCTCCATCGTCAGCGGTAAGCCATAAAGGCTTACTGACTTTGCATTGCTTATTTTATGATACCGGCAAGCTTGAATATTTTGCTTACAGTATCGGTAGGCTGTGCACCATTAGCAAGCCATTTCTTGGCTGCTTCTTCATTAATCTTGAAAACGCTGGGATTCTGACGAGGATCATAGGTGCCGATTTCATCGATAAATCTTCCATCACGTGGTGATCTTGCATCAGCTACTATAATTCTATAGAAAGGAGACTTCTTCTGTCCCATTCTCTTTAATCTGATCTTTACCATCTTCTTCACCTCCTTAATTTGCTGCTATATATGCAAATTGCGCATACTGCATCTTGGATGTAAAATATCAATATGCCGCATGACGCATGCATTGCTGACTGTTAGAAGCCAAAGGGCATACGGAATTTGCCACGTTTTCCACCCTTACCCATCATACCTGAAAATTGCTTCATCATTTTCCTAACCTGATCAAACTGCTTAACCAGGGCATTGACCTCACTGATATCCACGCCTGCTCCGGCTGCAATCCTTCTCTTTCTGGAGGGATTGAGAATATCAGGATTGGCTCTTTCCTCCTTGGTCATTGAATAAATTATTGCCTCAGTTCTGGAAAGCGCCTTCTGATCCAAATCAGCATCCTTCAAATCCTTAAGATGCTTTCCCATACCGGGAATCATGCTGATAATATCGGTTAAGCTTCCCATCCTTTTAACCTGATTCATCTGATCAAGGAAATCATTGAAATCAAACTCGGCCTTCTTAAGCTTTCTTTCCAGCTCCTTGGCCTTTTTCTCATCAAATTCAGCCTGGGCTTTATCAATTAAGGTAAGTATGTCACCCATTCCAAGGATACGGGAAGCCATTCTGTCGGGATAGAACTGTTCAAGATCAGTGAGCTTTTCGCCCATACCTGCAAAGATAATCGGCCGACCTGTAACGGCTCTGATGGAGAGAGCCGCACCACCCCTGGTATCACCATCAAGCTTGGTGAGAATTACTCCGTCAATTGATAATTTTTCATTAAAGCTTTCAGCAACATTAACCGCATCCTGGCCTGTCATCGCATCCACCACAAGAATTGTCTGGTGTACGTCAATATTGGCCTTGATTTCCTGCAGCTCATTCATCAATTCCTCATCAATATGAAGACGACCGGCTGTATCTATTATAACCACATTATGGCCGTTTTTTGCAGCATGCTCCATGGCAGCCTTAGCTATGTTAACGGGCTTATGCTTATCACCCATGGAAAATACATTTACACCAACCTTGCTGCCGTTTATCTGCAGCTGCTCTATTGCCGCAGGCCTGTAAATATCGCAGGCAACCAGAAGCGGCATACGTCCCTTTGACTTAAGCTTTGAGGCAAGCTTTGCCGCTGCTGTGGTTTTACCTGCGCCCTGCAGACCGCAAAGCATTATCACAGTTATTTCATTTGCAGGTTTAAGCTGAAGCTCCGTTGCAGTCTCACCCAGCAGCTTGATCATTTCCTCGTTAACAATCTTAATAACCATCTGACCTGGGGTCAGGCTGTTAAGCACATCCTGTCCTACAGCCCTTTCCTGTATGGCGCTGATAAAATTCTTTACAACCTTAAAGTTTACATCAGCCTCAAGCAAGGCAATCTTAACTTCCCTTAATGCGCTTTTAACATCTGACTCTGAAAGCCTTCCCTTTCCTCTAAGGCTTTTGAAAATATTCTGCAATTTATCGGATAAATTTTCGAAAGCTGCCATAAATTATAACTCCTTTAAAATATCATCAGCCAGGGTTTGAATTAATTCCAAATCCTTTGTGTCTGTGCTGCCCATTTCTCCTTTATCGCTTATATTGGATAAAATAGTCTTGATTTTTTCGACCTTATCTTTAATACTGTGAAACTTCCTGATAAGGCCCAGCTTATCCTCGTACTCCCTAAGCTGTATGGCACAGCGTTTTACTATATCGTGTACCCCTTGTCTGGACAGGCCCCGCTCCTGGGCTATTTCACTAAGTGAAAGATCATTCAGTACATAATCTTCAAATATTTGCTTCTTATGTTCGCTTAGCAGTTCGCCGTAAAAATCATATAATATTGATAACTGGACAATTTCGTCCAGCTTATCAAGCAAAGAATTGCTTTGCATAACAACCTCCAAAACAAAGCTTACGGAGCGAGCCCATAACGATTGATTATAGAATAAGCTTTAAAAGTATATTTAAATTTGCTTTTGTATTAATCAATTTTCACTGTTGCTATTTCGTTATTTGCTATAAATATGCTGATTATAGTAATAAAATACCTGTAAAGAAATTTTCTTTACAGGTGCTAGTATATCCGATATAACTTTATTTGTCAAGCTTTTATATTGACATTACTATATAATGTTGATTGCAAAGTTAAATTCCACTCAGACATGGAATTTAATACTTCGGAGCTGCCACCTTTATATATTCAAAGTGAATTTAACTCTTTAAACTCACCCAATTATAATAATTACTAATATTAAAGTAAAAAGCTTTATTTATTTTATAATTCCAGTATTTTGCTTGCTATGTTACTGCAAAAACTCCTGTCGTGTTCTACAAAAAGCAGGGTTGGCTGATATTCCAGTATCAGGTCCTCGATCTGCATCCTTGATATTATATCTATATAGTTCAGAGGTTCATCCCAGACATGCAGATGCGCCTTTTCACACAGGCTTTTGGCAATCAGGACCTTTTTCTTCTGTCCTGCGCTAAAGCAGGACATATCCTTGTCAAATTGCTCTCTTGAAAAATCCAGCTTCCTAAGGATAGCCTTAAACAGGCTCAGATCAATACCACCAGCATAGGCATAATCATCCAAATTCCCAGACAGATGGGAAGTTCCCTGGGGCAGATAGGAAATTTTCAGCTGTGCGGCCCGCCTGAAAATGCCTTCATATGAAATAGCTTCACCGCAAATAAGCTTTAGCAGGCTTGATTTTCCGGAGCCGTTTTTTCCCATCAGCGCAATTCTGTCGCCTTTGTTTACAGTAAAGCTGATGTCTCTGCATATTTGCTTTTCACCATAATATATTGAAATCCCTTCCATCTCAATAAATTTACTTTTGTGAAAATCCAGCTGGGTCAGCTTAAGCTTTTCAGAGCTTTCAATATTTTTCAGAAGCTTGGATTTTTCTTCAATTGCAGCCTCCTGCCTGGCTTTTATGCTTTTGGAGCGCTTCATCATTTTTGCAGCCTTATGGCCTATATAGCCCCTGTCCTTAAATCCCTGAAAGCTGCCGTCATATTTGACCTTTTCCGCCTTGTCCGACCAGTCCTTTGCCCGTCTTGCCGCCTCCTTAAGGCGAAGAATATCCTTTTTTAGCTTTTCATTTTGAGCAAGATCATAATTATCCTGCCGTCTTTTATTTTCCCACCAGCTTGAAAAATTTCCCTTCTGGATTTCAATATTTGTTTTGTTTATTGATAAAACATGATCAACGCAATTATCAAGAAAGGCTCTGTCATGGGATACCAGTATAAAGCCCTTTTTGCTGTTAAGGTAATCACTGACCAGCTTTCTTCCGTGCATATCCAGATGATTGGTCGGCTCGTCAATCAGAAGAAAGCTGTTTTCCTTAAGAAACAATACCGCAAGAAGAACCTTTGTCTGCTCACCGAATGACAATGATTTAAAAGGTCGGTAAAGTACATCATCATCTACCTCAAGCAAAGAAAGCTCCCTGATTAGTCTCCATTGCTCCAGATCCGGATATATATTATATATGATATCAATAGTCATGTTTTCATCTGAATTGCTTTCAGCATCAATATAAGGCTTTGAAGGCTGTCCCTGCAGAAAATAATTATTTGGTGCAGAAGCGTTAATTTTATTCGATTTATTAATTATCTGAAAGGGAAAATACTCAAAATTAACACTTGCCGTTATTTTTCCGCTGTATTCATACTCACCTAGAAGGAGCTTTAAAAATGTAGTCTTCCCTCTACCGTTTCTGCCAACAAAGCCTAATTTCCAGTCGGTATCTATCTGAAAGCTTACATTTTCAAAAATATTGTCATAACTGCCTTCATATGAGAAGGTAAGGTTGCTTACATTTATTAAAGACATTTATTCTTCCTCCCTGAAAGACTAGAATGTGTTGTTTTCATATGCTAATTTTCATTTTAGTTCAGAAGTTAATTCAGAGGTTCTTACAATTTTCTAAAAAAGAAAGGCGCACTTTTACTCAAAGGAATTCTCTGAATTCCTGAAATAAAAATAAGCTGCAAGAAAGTATATCTTACAGCTTACGGACATGATTACAGCACATCTATCCATCCATCAAGGATGACAGCCTGAGTTGGGATTATACTTTCTTGCTTAAGCATAACAAGCACGCGTAAATACTGCTTAGTATATACGCTGACTAAAGGTTATGCTTTTATTTATTTAAATTAGCAAGAAAGAATAATCATCCTTACAACTCCTTCCGATTGCTTTGAAATTAATTTGCTTTATTTTCGTTTATATTAACACATAGATATGAAATATGCAATTGCATATTTTATTATAACTATTCTTTACATATTTAAATTGTTATATACAAAGCAATGGAGAGGGGTTGCGCCAGTATGGGCATATAAATAAAGGGATAGGCTTTTACCTATCCCTCTAATAAACATAGCTATATTATTAAACCGGATACGCTTTATTTTCTTTGTCTGCAGCGTTTACATCAACACCTGTCTGCTGTGCCTGACGATACTTAAAGAAATCAAGTGCTACCTGAGGGAACAGGGCGTAGGTCAGAACGTCCTCATCCTGCTGCTTCCATTCGGCAATTTCGCTTTCAATCTTCTTAAGCTCAGGCTCTATTAAATCGGCCGGACGGCAGGTAATAGGCTTCTTATCACCGATAACCTTCTTCTGAACCTCCTTGTTGAAGGGCTTAACAGTCTGGCCATATTCACCTGACAACAAGGCCTTGGTTTCTTTTGTTACCATCTTGTAACGTTCACCGGCAATAACGTTAAGTACTGCCTGTGTACCAACTATCTGGCTTGAAGGAGTAACAAGCGGAGGCTCACCGAAGTCCTTACGAACACGAGGAACCTCTTGCAGTACCTCATAATACTTATCCTCCTGATGGGCTTCCTTTAACTGTGATACAAGGTTGGAAAGCATACCGCCAGGTACCTGGTACAGGAGGGTCTTGATATCAACACCCATAACCTTGGGATTTAACAGGCCTGTTTCAAGTGCCTTGTCACGGATTGGACGGAAATACTCAGCAATCTGTGACAGGAGATTCTGATCAATACCTGTATCGTATGGAGTTCCCTTGAAGGTTTCTACCATAACCTCTGTTGCAGGCTGGCTTGTACCCAAAGCGAAGGGTGAAATAGCTGTATCAATAATATCGCAGCCGGCCTCTACTGCCTTCATGTAGGTCATGCTGGCAACACCGCTGGTGTAATGTGTATGAAGATCAATCGGTATTTTAACTGCAGCCTTTAAAGCGCTAACAAGCTTGGTGGCCTCATAAGGTACCAAAAGACCTGCCATATCCTTGATACATATGGAGGATGCACCCATCTCTTCAATTTTCTTGGCAAGATCTACATAATAATCAACGGTATATGCATCTCCGAGGGTATATGATATAGCAATCTGCGCATGGCCATTTTCCTTGTTGGTGGCCCTTACCGCACATTCAAGGTTGCGAAGATCATTAAGTGCATCAAATATACGGATTATATCTATTCCGTTTGCTATTGATTTCTGTACAAAATATTCAACTACATCATCTGCATAGTGACGGTATCCGAGGATGTTTTGTCCTCTGAACAGCATCTGGAGCTTTGTATTTTTAAAGCCTTTTCTTATTTTGCGAAGCCTTTCCCATGGATCTTCCTTTAAGAAACGCAGGGAAGCGTCAAAGGTTGCACCGCCCCAGCATTCCACTGCATGATAACCAACTTTGTCCATTGTCTCAAGAATCGGAAGCATATCTTCAGTAGACATTCTTGTGGCAATCAGGGACTGGTGGGCATCACGTAATATCGTCTCGGTTATTTTAACCGGTCTTTTTACTTGGTCTGCCATTCTTCTACCTCCTGAATTTTCAAATAAAACAATTATTATTTACCAAATATGGCAAGGAATACTCCGGCTGCTACCGCTGTACCTATAACACCGGCAACATTCGGACCCATAGCATGCATCAATAAATAGTTTGTAGGATCAGTCTCAGCACCCACCTTCTGTGACACACGAGCTGCCATAGGAACCGCAGATACACCGGCCGAACCGATCAACGGGTTGATCTTACCGCCGGATAATTTGCACATTACCTTTCCTAACAAGACGCCTGACGCCGTACCGAAGCCGAATGCAACAAGGCCAAGTCCCAGAATCTTTAATGTATCCAGGGTAAGGAACACTTCAGCGCTTGTTGTAGCTCCAACGGATGTACCAAGCAATATAACTACTGTATACATCATAGTGTTGGATGCGGTTTCAGTTAAATGATCAACCACAGCACATTCTCTGAAAAGATTACCCAGCATCAGCATACCAATCAAGGGTGCCATATCTGGCAGCAAGAGAACAACTACGATTGTAACTATAATCGGGAATAAGATCTTCTCCAGCTTGGATACCGGTCTTAACTGCTCCATTTTGACGGCACGCTCTTTTTTGGTTGTCAATAATTTCATAATAGGTGGCTGTATAATAGGAACCAGCGACATATAAGAATATGCTGATACAGCTATCGGCCCTAAGAGATGGGGTGCCAGTCTGGTTGCAAGATAAATGGATGTAGGACCGTCTGCACCACCGATAATACCTATTGAAGCTGCTTCTCCACCATTAAAGCCTAACAATACGGCAATGAAGTAAGCTGCATATATACCGAACTGGGCTGCTGCTCCCAATAAAAGACTTATCGGATTGGCGATCAAGGGGCCGAAATCGGTTAAGGCACCAACACCAAGGAATATGAGGGATGGCCATATACCATGCTCATCACCCAGGTAGAAATAATGCAATAAACCTGCAGGTGTCTGTAAACTGCCATCCGGATTGTAAACGGCCGGCGCCATTATTCCGGGAAACAAATTTACCAGCAGCATTCCAAAGGAAATAGGTATTAATAGTAAAGGCTCATATCCCTTTCTGATTGCCAGGTAAAGGAAAAAACAAGCTACTAATATCATTATTACATTCTTATAGGTTAGCATTGAAAATGCAGAATTATCTATAAGTCTGGATATTGCATCTAAAAAGTAAGACATTTGTCGACTCCTCCCATTTTTCTGGGGTAAATTGCTGTAATCTTAATAAGATAATGCAAAACCCGATTAATTTAATGTGGCAAGCAAAGTTCCGGCTTCAACTGCCTGTCCTGGAGTAACATTGATGCTGGCAACTGTACCATCGGAAGGAGCTACTATCTCGTTCTCCATCTTCATTGCCTCAAGAATAAGGATAACATCACCTTTCTTTAATTTGTCACCGATATTGGCTTTAATGGATATAATTTTGCCGGGCATGGGTGAGTTAACCTTGATATTGCCTGCAGCGCCACCGCTTGCAGGAGCAGCTTTAGGTGCTGCAGGAGCGGCCTTGGGAGCGGGTGCGGGTGCAGGTGCCGGGGCAGCCTGAGCTACAGGAGCAGCTGCAGCGGCAGGAGCACTTACAGTCCCCTCTTCTACTGTAACATTATATACATTGCCATTAACTGTTATTGTATAAGTCTTCATTATTGAATCCTCCTTGTTATTTGTCATCACGAATATTGTTACTTAAGCATTAAGCCGGTTTCTTTTGCCTATTCTTCTGATGGATCTTACCACCAGACCATCTGCAGGTACTTCAGTACCCATGGAAGCATATATGGCTGCGGTAATTACAGCAACAAGCTCATAATCGTCAACAAGCTCTTCCTCTTCTGCTTCCTGTGATACAAACTGAGCCTGCTCGGCATCAATTGCTTCACCTTCGGAAGTATCTTCTGCTTTTTTACTGAACTTGCTCTGAAGAGCCGGTATAAACTTAAAGAGTGAAATCACAATTATAAGTAATATTAATACTCCAAATACTACAGACATACCGACCAGTGTATTCAGTGCGGCATACTTTATTTCCTCTCCCAAATTTTTATCCGCATTTCCAACCAGTAGCACTGCCTGATTAACTGTCTTGTTTAATAATATATCCATATGCTCACCTCATCCTATACTGTGCCATGCTTCTTGTACGGCTTAGACTCACTTTTGGTAAACAGCATTTCGAATGAGTAGATGGCATGCTTGCGGACAGTTTCGGGCTCGATTATACTGTCAACATAACCACGCTTAGCCGCAGCCTCGGCACTGGATTGCAATGCTGCATATTCGGCGGCCTTTTCCTTCCTTACTCCTTCAGCTTCCTTTTCATACATAATCTGCGCCGCCAAATCCGGCTCCATCATGCCAATCTGGGCCTGAGGAAGGGCAAATACCAAATCTGCGCCTATATGCTTGGAGTTCATGGTAACATATGCTGTTCCGTATGCCTTGCCCACAATAATGTTAACCTTGGGAACTGTTGCCTCGCTGAATGCATATGTCAATTTTGACGCAGCGATGGCAATGCTCTTTTCTTCTTCAACTGTTGCCTTATATCCGTTTACATTGGTCAGAGTAAGAACAGGGATATTAAAAGCATCACAGAAGTTTACAAAGCTCTCAGCCTTGTAGCAGCCGGCTGTTGTAAGCGTACCGTCAAAGCGCTCTATTACCTTGCCGGAATCGTCAGTAAGCTCTGTGCGGTTGGCTATGGCGCCGACAGTCATACCATTCAGACGGATGAAGCCGGTAACCATTTCCTTTGCATAATCGGCTTTAATTTCAAAGAAGTAATTATTGTCAGATATATCTATCAAAGCTTTTTTGGAATCTGCTATCTCTGAACTGAAATTGGGAAGCAACCTGTTAAGATCATCTGAACATTCATCATAGGAAGAATCCTCTTCATTATTGGAAGGTAGAATGGTTAACAGATCGCGAATTTTGTTCAGAACATCTGCTTCAGAATCGCCCACATAATCTACCAGGCCGGATTTGGACTGATAGGCAGCTTTTGCTGTATCATTCTTTTCTTTATAATTGCCAGCCAAAGCATTAGGGGAATTTATGAATAATCTTGCCTGCTTTCCTTCCATAAAGCAAAAATCGCTTAAAGCGGCAAGCTGTGCAAGTCCACCACCACAATTACCGAATACGGCTGTGATTTGAGGTATAACACCGGATGCCAATGCTGCTTTTTTATAAATCTCACCAAAAGCATTCAGTGCATCAGTGGCTTCCTGCAATCTTAAACCTGTTGAATCCAAAAGTCCAATTACCGGTGCACCAACCTTAAGCGCCAAATCATACAGATTTGTGATTTTCCTTGCATGCATCTCACCGACTGAACCACCTAATGAGGATGCATCCTGGCTGTATATATATACCAGATTACCATTAACTAAGCCATAACCGGTAATTACACCGTCAGCAGGTGCTTCTGTCTGCTGTAGATTAAAGTCGGTAGTTCTTTTTGTAACCAGAGCACCAACTTCTACAAAACTATTGTCATCAAGTAAAGAAGTAATTCTCTCTCTTGCTGACAGTTGTGCTGTACTGCTCATTTTCAGCCCTCCATTTTTTTCTATAGTTAATATTAAAACCATTCTCTGCCGATTTTAATTTTATTATATCTTTTTGTAAAAGGCAAGCTTAAAAGTGAATAAATATGTTATTTTTTTAACAGATATATATGTTAAATTATACAATTTTTTTGTCAAAATCCTTTTTTTCTAGCACTTTCGTAGAAAATATCAGTGTAGTTTTCACAAAAAATCAACAGAACAGTTGCGAAAATTATATATTGCTGTTTAGTAGAAACAGGCAGTATTTATATACTTTTTCAGACAGAATGCTTATATATCCTCTTTATATTCATAGTCAATCACCTTCAATATCTTCCCAAGCTCAAAGCCTTTTCGGCACAAAGCAGCAATCAGCTTCTGTTTCTTCCTGTCATCAAATATATCAGTCGATGAAGCTTTTTTTGCTATTGCCTTTCTAATGGCTTCCAGCTCATAATCAACAGCTTCATCTTCATTATACTCCAGGTATAAAAGCTTATCTGCGAGTTCAGGCGCTACGCCCTTTTGCAGCAGTCCGGATCTGATAGCAAGCCTGCTTTTTTTCTGCTTATTTGCAGAAATATAAATCCTGGCATATCTTTCATCATTAATATATCCATATGACTTAAGATAATCCATAACCTTAAAAATTATATCATCCGAAAAGCCTGCATGAGCAAGCCTGAATCTGAGCTCTGTCTCTGTTTTGTCAGAACGCTCAAGTATCATCAGGGCTTTTGCTTTAGCCTGTGGATAGACAATTTCATCTATTATTTTATTATACAGCCCATCATCAATTGCCTGTCCCTCCGTAAGCATGTTATTATTTAGCTCATTTATGCTTAAGGAAAAGGCATATTTGCCATCAATAAACACTCTTACCCTTTTTGCCTTATCTGCCTGCAGTCCTGTAATAATCATAGATTATATTCCTCGTCTTTCAATAAAGTAGTGCCGGTTTGAGTTGCAATAATTTGAGCTGCAATAAATACCGGTATCCATTAATTAAATATCGTATGTCAAAATAAAATATATTTTAAAAAATACCTGATGTCTATAAAAATGCCAGCTTTATCAGGAAAGTTTAATCAGGATTAATTTAATGTAAAAATAATTAAAAATAAATTCCCTGTTATATGCCGCTTTGCCATACAACAAGGAATTTTATATTATTCCAAAGTCTGATTATTATAATTTATTGCAGTCGGAAGCATAAAATTCTGTCTTACCTTATCCTCAATTTCAGCAAATACTTCAGGGTTTTCAACAAGGTACTGCTTGGCATTCTCCCTGCCCTGACCTATCTTTACATCATTATATGCGTACCATGCACCGCTCTTGACTACTATTCCGCAATCTGCCGCAAGATCAAGAACATCACCTTCCCTTGAGATGCCTTTACCAAACATTATGTCAAACTCCGCTTCCTTAAACGGCGGTGCAATCTTGTTCTTGACAACCTTTATTCTGGTGCGGCTGCCAACCACATCTCCGCCCTGCTTGATAGATTCAATTCTTCTGACATCGAGCCTGATTGAGGCATAAAACTTTAAGGCCCGTCCGCCTGTAGTGGTTTCAGGATTACCAAACATAACCCCAACCTTTTCACGCAGCTGATTAATGAATACTACAATACAGTTGGACTTGCTAATTGCCGCAGTAAGCTTGCGCAGAGCCTGAGACATAAGCCTTGCCTGCAATCCGACATGGGAGTCTCCCATCTCTCCGTCTATTTCAGCCTTCGGTACCAAGGCTGCTACAGAGTCTACAACAATTATATCCACTGCTCCGGATCTGACCATAGTTTCCGTAATTTCCAGAGCCTGCTCTCCGTTGTCAGGCTGTGATATATATAAATTGTCAATATCAACACCGATATTCTTGGCATATACAGGGTCCAGGGCATGCTCGGCGTCTATAAAGCCTGCTATACCGCCTCTTTTTTGCACTTCAGCGACCATATGAAGGGCAACAGTTGTTTTACCGCTGGATTCCGGACCGTATATCTCCATAATTCTGCCCTTTGGCACTCCGCCAAGTCCCAATGCGATATCAAGACTAATAGAACCTGTAGGAACCGTCTCGATATTCATATTGGAATTCGTATCCCCCAGCTTCATAACCGAACCCTTGCCATATTGCTTCTCAATCTGCGCTATGGCAGATTCCAACGCTCTTAATTTATCATCCTTTGCCATAAATCAAATAACCTCCCGTTTCGAACTAACGTTCTTGTATTCATATTATATCATTTAAGCAAGAAAGTCAATAAAAATATATAGCCTCTCACATTACTGTATCAAATTTTCCGCCAAAGTCTTATACAATGCTTATATTATACAATGCAGGCATCAGAAAAATATTTCTTATTCATATTACATAATATTATTGATATTTGTCTGGCCTGTTTGGCTTCAACCTTTACAAATGGCTTATTCCGAATTTGTATAACAGAAGCTATTAGGGAATACAGAGAGCTACCACAAAGAAACACATGGGCCTTTCAGATTATCCGCGGATATTTGCTATTCATAAATAACAGAATATGAAGATATTTGTATTATAGCAATATCCTCATATTCTGTAAACATTTTGTAATATTGTTAAAATCACGAATTTTTAAATAAATTTTATATAGAATAACGAACTTATATAAAAGCATATAAAAGTGAATTTTTCTTCAGGTTTTTGTCTCAGGTTTTTCTTATGGAACCAAATCTTTGAAGTTAAAATCAAATAAATTTAAGTACAGTCATTTCAATCCGAATTTGTTTTTCAGCTTTTTGTACTAACGCTTTTTTAATATTTTGTGCTTTATGTAAACTCATTCAATCTGAATTTGGTTACATTATTGTTACATAATCAATAAAGCTTGTTGGGCATGCATATTTTTGGATTGTAGCCATGGTCAACCAATGCCTGATATATCTCCTGCTTGTGCTCATGTCCGAAGGTTTCCATGGTTATGGTCAACTCAACCGCTGAATTGCGGTTTATGCTGACAAACTGGTTATGATCGAGCCTTATAACATTGCCCTGCTTCTTGGCTATAATTGAAGCTACATTCACCAGCTCGCCGGGTCTGTCGGGTAAAAGCACCGATACCGTAAACACTCTTCCCCTTTGGATAAGTCCGTGCTGGACGACACTGGATACTGTAATGATATCCATATTACCGCCACTTAATATTGCTACCACCTTTTTATCCTTGCATTTTAAATGCTTAAGGGTTGCTACTGTAAGCAAACCTGAATTCTCAACCACCATCTTATGGTTTTCGATAATATCCAGGAAATTTACGATAAGCTCATGATCCTCTACAGTTATTATCTCATCACAGTATTTCTGAATATAAGGGAAAATAACATCTCCCGGCGTTTTAACCGCAGTACCGTCCGATATGGTATCTACATCCGGCAGGGTAACAATATGACCGGCCTTTAAGGATTCCTTCATACAGGCTGCGCCTGCAGGCTCCACTCCGATAACCTTAATATTGGGATTTAACATTTTTGCAAGCGTTGCAACACCTGCCAGAAGGCCTCCCCCACCAACAGGAACAAGGATGATATCAACTGTAGGCAGGTTCTTGAAAATCTCCATAGCAATGGTTCCCTGCCCTGTAGCCACTACCTCATCATTAAAGGGGTGTATGAAGGTATAGCCGTTTTCCTCCGCCAGCTTCAAGGCATACTGATAAGCTTCATCATATACATTTCCGTACAGAATTACCTCTGCACCATAGCTCTTGGTTCTGTTCACCTTAATAAGCGGTGTTGTTGAAGGCATAACAATAATTGCCCTGGCATTGTAGAGCTTTGCTGCATAGGCAACTCCCTGGGCATGGTTGCCGGCAGATGCAGTAATAAGGCCTCGTTCCCTTTCCTCCTGAGACAGAGTGCTGATCTTGTAATATGCGCCACGTACCTTATATGCACCTGTGAACTGCATATTTTCCGGCTTAAAATAAACCTTGTTACCGGTCTGCTCGCTAAAATAGTCACTGTATACCAGATCCGTACGAAGTATTACTTTTTTGACGATCTCGGCAGCCTCCTCAAATTTATCAAGGGTCATCATGTCATATCCTTCTTTCTACGTGTATAGCACGTTGTTTATTTTTCTGCATTGCATTTTAAATTATCCTTTGCTCATTTGTAATTGAAGGTTTTTCTAACAGAAAGCCCTGCAAAACTTCCTGATTGAATAAAAACAAAGGCCCTGCAGGCTGATTAATCATTTCTCTCAAAAAGGGCATTTACAAAATCATCTGCATCAAACTTCTGAATATCATCAAGCTTTTCACCAATACAGATAAATTTTACAGGTATACCAAGCTCCGCCTGTATTGCTATGGCTATTCCACCCTTTGCTGTGCCGTCCAGCTTGGTAAGAATAATGCCTGTAATATCGGCCACCTCGTTAAATTCCTTGGCCTGTGCCAGGGCATTTTGCCCGGTCGTACAGTCCAAAACCAAAAGGGTCTCCCTATATGCCTCGGGATATTCCCTTTCAATAACACGATCTATTTTTCTCAGCTCCTCCATAAGATTCTTCTTGTTATGGAGCCTGCCGGCCGTATCACAAAGGAGAATATCTGCCTGCCTTGCCTTTGCGGCTGAAATTGCATCATACACAACTGCAGCTGGATCTGATCCCTCCTTTTGGGCTATCAGATCTACACCGGCTCTGTGAACCCATTCGGTAAGCTGCTCTATTGCGGCAGCCCTGAAGGTATCGGCAGCTGCCACCAAAACCTTCCTTCCCTGGTTCTTTAAATAGGCTGCAAGCTTTCCTACAGATGTAGTCTTGCCTACTCCGTTGACACCTATGAGCAATACTACGGATTTTTGATTTTCAAAATCAAAGGCCTCCTCCTTAAGCTGCATCTGCTCCTTCAGGCTGTTTATCAGAAGCTGTCTGCACTGGGCCGGATCCTTTATTTTGTTTTCCTTAACCTTTTTGCGAAGATCCTCTATCACAGCCGTAGTAGTATTAATTCCTAAATCCGCCATAATCAGCATCTCTTCCAGCTCTTCATAGAATTCGTCGTCAATGCTGGAAAATCCGCTGAAAATTGCATCTATTCCGTGGGCTATATTGCTTCGGGTCTTTGCAAGCCCCTGCACCAGTCTCCCGAAAAAACCTTTCTTCTTTTCTTCCATAATTTCCTCCACATCATATATCAATTAATATTAATACAAATTTATAAAAATACAAGATCTATTTTATAAATTTTTAACTTTTAAATCACTTAAAATCTTATCATTTCCCTCAGGCCAATACTAAAAACCCTTGTCTATTTATCCAGCTCATCCTCAATAAGGCTGACAGATACCAGGGTTGATACACCCTTTTCCTGCATAGTTATACCATAGAGTACATCGGCAGCCGCCATGGTTCCTCTTCTGTGGGTAATTATAATAAACTGTGTTTCCTTTGACAGCTTATGAAGATAATTGGCAAAGCGCTTGACATTGGAATCATCAAGAGCAGCCTCTATCTCGTCCAGCAGGCAAAATGGCGACGGCTTGAGATTTTGAATTGCAAATAACAGGGAAATGGCGGTTAATGCTTTTTCACCACCAGAAAGCTGAATAATATTCTGGAGCTTTTTACCCGGTGGCTGGGCATTAATGCGGATTCCGGCCTCAAGTATGTCCTCACTGTCGGTTAGCTCAAGGCTTGCCTTTCCACCGCCGAACAGTTCCTTGAATACTATGTCAAATTGCTCATTGATTGCCTGGAATCTTTCAGCAAACTGAATTCTCATCTCATTGTCCAAATCATTGATAATCTCCAACAGAGCAGCCTCCGACTTAATCAAATCCTCCTTCTGGTTCTTGAGGAATTCGTAACGCTCCAGAAGCTTTTTGTAATCCTCAATGGCATTTACATTAACATCACCCAGTTCCTTTATCTTCTGTCTGAGCTCGGATATTTGCTTTTTAGCCTGTATCAGGTTTATTTCTACCTTGGCAGGATATTTTGCCGCCTCGGAGTATGTAAGCTCATATTCCTCCCACATATAATTAACCAGGCTATCGGACTGCTCCGAGAGCTTCTCCCTCTGGCTGCTTAAGCGGTAGCTTTCCTTGTCCAGCTCGTTTATAAGCTTTGACAGCTCCTCCCGCTTGTCAAAAAAGCTCTTATATTTACTGTTAATCTGTTCCTTATCAGATGTCTGACTGATTATTTTTTTCTCAAGCAGGGCAATTTCCTTGTGATAAGCCTCTATTGCCTCCTTTGTTATACGGATAGCCTCCTCCTTTTCATCCTTCAGGGATAAGGCCCTTTTGCTATCCGCCTTCAGGGAAGCCTCCTCCTCATATAAACGTTCAAGGTCCTTTTTAATTCGGCTAATATTTTCCAGTTCAAATTGCTTGCTCTGCTCCAGATTTGACAGCTCCATCTTCAGCCTGTTAACCTCATCGGATGCAGTCTGCTCTGATATGCGCTCCTGCTCCAGCCGGCCTGAAAGCTCCTCTATATGATGCTCCCTTTCCTTGTTAAGCTGAAGGTTTCCTTCAAGCTCTTCATTAAGCTTATTAAGATTCTTCTTCAGCTCAACGGATTGAAGCTCTATTTCATGCAGCTCCCTGATATATTCATTGCTTATAGCCTCTGCCTGATCCCTTCTTGACATTTCCCGATCCAGGCTCATTTTAACGGTATTCTGCTTCAGATAAGTTTCCTGCAGCTGCTTTTTTAGAACTTCAAGGTCGTTTCTAAGCTTTGATTTATATTCCTTCTTTTCCTCCTTCAATCTGAACAAATCATTGGTTCTGTTTTTGAGCCTGTTAACCTTTTCTTCACATTCCTCTATTTCACGGCGTCTTCCTAAAAGATTGCTGGCATTTTTATAGCTTCCTCCGGAAATGGCTCCGCCCGGCGTCAGAAGCTCCCCTTCGAGGGTAACTATTCTTAAGCTAAAGTTATATTTTCTTGCCAGGGCGGTTGCATTATCTATATGATCAGCTACTATAATTCTTCCCAGCAGATATTCGATTAATGCTGAAAACTGAGCATTAGCCTCCACCAGGCGGGATGCAGGTCCGATAACCCCTTTTTCCTTAAATATTTTTTCATTTATATGGCTCTGTCCCGGTGTTATGTTGGTTAACGGGAGAAAGGTAGCCCTGCCGAGCTTGTTTTGCTTCAGGTATGATATAAGCTTTTTGGCAGTTGCTTCATTGTCGGTAACTATATTTTGGATTGATGAGCCCAGTGCGGTTTCAATAGCTGTTTCATAAGCCTTATCCACCTTGATGATATCAGCAACAACTCCTATAATTCCGGGTGTGCTTGCTTTCAGCTCCATTACCTTTTTAATGCTGTTGCCATATCCCTCATACCGCTCTGTCAGATTCACCAGGGCTTCAAGCCGGGATTTTTCACTCAGGTACTCAGCTTGAGCAGTATTGTATTCCTGACTGATATTGTCTATCTCGGCCTGGGTGGCAGCTATTTCTTCATCCAATCGGTTGCTTTCCTTTGTTTGCTCAAGCAAAAGCTTTTCAATTTCTTCAAGCTCCTTTTGCAGAGCCAGAATTGCTTCATCAAAATCGCATGCCTCGCTTTTGATATTTAAAAGCTTTTGATTCAGCTCTGCTATTCTTATATTGTTTTGCTCCAGCATAGTCTCATATCGCTGCATGTTGCTCTTTATGCCGGAATTTGTATTAAGCTGCTCAAATATACTGTTGTTGCATTCTTCAATTTCCTTTGAATACTGCGTGATATTGCTTCTGATTTTGCTAAGCGCATCAAGGGCAAGGGTAAGTAAATCGTCTACCCTTGCAATCTTGTCGTCTATAGCTCCCATCACGTCGGCATGCTTTTTTTGCTGCGCCTTTTTTTCTTCAATTTCCTTTGAGTTTACAGCGAGCCTATTGCGAACATATTCATCATTCTGAAGAATTGAGCTAATCTGCTCCTGTAAAAGCTTTATCTCACCTTCAGCCTTTTCGGTATCCAGCCTTAACTGGTTCAGACTGTTTTTATTGGCTTCTATGGCCGCGTCTATTTCCTCCAGCTGCTCTTCCAGCCTCTGGTATTCCTCCTTGGTATTGTCATATTCTGCATTGTGTCTTTCCAAATCTGCAGTGGCAATCCTTATTTTTTCATCCAGCTCCGTCATGGATGCCTGCAGCTTGTCATATTCCATTAGAAACTGGCTTATCTCAAGCCCTTTAAGCTCCTCCTTAAGCTTCAGATAAACCTTTGCGACCGCTGATTGCTTTTCCAATGGAGCCAGCTGATTTTCAATTTCCCTGATAATATCACTTACACGTGATAAATTGAGTCTTTCTTCCTCAAGATTTTTTTCAGCTTCACTTTTTCTCCGTTTATATTTTACAATACCAGCCGCCTCATCAAAGAGCTCACGTCGATCCTCCGGCTTGGAGCTGAGTATTTTGTCAATCTGTCCCTGACCAATTATTGAATAGCCTTCCTTTCCGATACCGGTATCAAGGAAAAGCTCATTTATATCCTTAAGACGGCAAACTGAGCCGTTAATAAGATATTCGCTTTCACCGGAGCGATATACCCGCCTGGTTACCGTCACTTCCTCATAATCTATAGGCAGCTTGTGGTCCGAATTATCCATGGTTAAGGATACATAGGCATAGCTGAGGGGCTTTCTGGTCTGGGTGCCGGAGAATATAACATCCTCCATCTTTGATCCTCTGAGCTGCTTGGCGCTTTGCTCACCCAAAACCCAGCGCACCGCATCCGCAACATTACTTTTGCCGCTTCCGTTGGGTCCTACAATTCCTGTAATTCCGTCATGAAATTGCAGAGTGATTTTATTGGCAAATGACTTAAAGCCATGCACTTCAATACTTTTCAGATACATTTACAGTCTCCCATCTTCTCTTATAGTAGCTATTAAGGTCATATCATTTCTTTTTCATTTTCTTCAGAGCCTGATAAGCCGCCTCCTGTTCTGCCGCCTTTTTGGTCTTTCCGCTTCCGACACCCAATTCATCATTGCCGATGCAAACGGCTACGGTAAATGTCTTGTTATGATCAGGCCCCTCCTCGGATATCAGCTTATAGCGCAGCTTCTGCTTGCTGCTGTCGTTCTGCACTATTTCCTGCAAGATAGTTTTGCTATCGAAAAAGAGCTCCTTATGGTTCAGATCCGCCAGGATAAAGCTTCTGATAAACTCTTTTGCATTAGTAAAACCACCGTCCAGATATATAGCGCCTATAAGGGCCTCCAGTACATCGGAAAGGATGGAGTCGCGCTCCCTGCCACCTGTTATATCTTCTCCCTTGCCAAGAAGCAGATATTGTCCCAGCTGAAGCTGCCGTGCGCAGAAGGAGAGATTTTGCTCACATACAATACTTGCACGAAGCTTTGTCAGTTCTCCTTCATTGAGAGTGGCATATTCCTGATAAACATATTCACTGGTCACCAGCTCCAGAACCGCATCTCCTAAAAATTCAAGCCTTTCATTATTTTTTGATTTGTCAAGCTTCATTTCGTTTGCATAGGAGCTGTGGGTCAATGCATTAAATAGCAAGTCAGGATTTGAAAAATGATAATTGATTTTTTCTTCCAATGATAATAATTTATCATCAGTTAATTTGTCTGTTTTCATAACAATACCATGCCTTTCTATATACAGCGGATTATGTAGCAACAGTTTGGGATGCCTAAGTTAAGCTGATCCGACAAATAACCGGCAGGTGCGCATTCGGCATATTAATTATAAATGGCAGGATGCTTCATTCCTGTGGCAATACAGGCATTATATGAAAAGCCCTTAATAAGGTGGACCTTATCATAAGGGCTTTCATGCTTTAATAAATATTATAGCATTATTATCGTACCTGCGGGTCTTGTACAAAAAAAACCACCCATTAAGAACTACCAGATTAACCGGAAGCAAAATATACGTTTATTAGGAGTTAAGAGCCTTTTTGATCTGTTCTACCGCATCTCCTACAGTAACTATATTCTCAGCATCTTCATTAGCAATCTCGATATCGAATTCCTCTTCAATACCCATGATGATTTGGAAAATATCAAGAGAGTCAGCACCAAGATCATCAACAAAAGTAGTATCCATTGTGATTTCATCTTCTCCGACGTTAAGTACTTCACTTATAATTTTTTGCAGTTTTTCAAATTCCATAATATTCACCCTTCTTTATATAGTTTTTTCATTGTTCTGATAAAGATTATTCTGGATTTTTTCATTTATTTTTTGCTCAGTGAATGTTACACACTGAATAATGGAATTCTTAACCTCCACACTTTTGGAATTTCCATGGGTTTTTACAACCAATCCCTTCAAACCTAACAGCGGCGCTCCACCATATTTTGAGGAATCAAAATCCTTAAGCGTTTCCTTCAAAGCACTCTTGCAAAGCAAGGCACCAATCTTAGCCTTAAATGAGCTCATCAGGCCGCCTTTGATCTTGGATATCAGCGCAGAACCAAGCCCCTCATACAGCTTTAAAATAACATTCCCAACAAATGCCTCACAGACCAATACGTCTGCCTCTCCGTAAGGAATATCCCTTGCCTCTATGCTGCCCACAAAGTTTATACCCGGACAGCTTTTCAGCAGGGGAAATGTATCCTTTACCAGCTGATTACCTTTTTCCTCTTCTGCTCCTATATTAACAATAGCAACACGCGGATTTTTGATTCCCACCACATTTTCCATATATATGGATCCCATTTGGGCAAATTGAACCAGATGGGAAGGTCTTGCATCAACATTCGCACCACAGTCCACCAGCAAGGATACCCCCTTCAAGGTAGGTATCAGAGGGGCTAACGGAGGTCTTTCGACACCATTAATACGACCTACTATAAGCTGGCCGCCTGCCAGTACAGCACCTGTACTTCCGGCAGATACAAAAGCATCGGCTTCACCCCTTTTTACCATGTTCAAAGCCACTACTATCGATGAGTCCTTTTTTCTTCTGATGGCCATAACCGGTGCCTCATTATTGCTGATTACCTCCGGGGCATGAACAACAGTTATTCGGTTCTTGTCATAATTATACTCAGACAAAATTCCGGCTATGACATTTTCATCACCTGTTAATACAACCTTTATATCATTTTTTTCCTGGGTTGCCAGCAGGGCTCCTTTAATTATTTCGGAAGGAGCATTATCTCCTCCCATTGCATCAACCGCAACAGTAATCATAAACGGTAATATCCTCCATGCTTTCTGGCTTACGTAGGTAGTAACTATAAATATATAGAACAATATACAAGATATCATTATAAAAATCAACCATATTTTTTCTGTCCCATAGTTCAATAATTGACAGATTAGCTTAATTCAAATCCGTCCATGAAAGTGCATTACTTTATATTCAAGACAGGATCTGCCTATCTTCGGACAAAAGGAACTGTTGAATTATCAAACGACAATAGACGAAATTTACATCAATTGCTGATGGAAATACCCTATATGTCCGTTTTGAATTATACAACAGTTCCCTAAGGTCATGCTTTTCTGTAAAAGAAGGGTTTAAATCCGACATATCCAATTTGAGCTGCCTGCATTATTTGCTCTGTACTTCCGACAAACAATAGCCCATCCTTCTTCAATGCACTATGGAATTTCGAATATACCTTGCTCTTTGCTTCATCTGTAAAATAAATCAATACATTTCGACATACAATCAAATCACAATTGTCCGGATATATATCCTTCAACAGATCATGCTGCCTGAAGCTTACACATTCCTTTACTGCCGGAGTTATCTGATATGACTTATCATTCAGCTTAATAAAATACTTATCGACAAATTCCTGTGGAAGATCCTTAAGGCTTTTGACGTTATATATTCCCAATTCAGCCTTATGCAGCACATTTTTGTCTATATCGGTAGCTATTATCTTAATTCTGTTCAGAGGAAGAAACTTAGACAAAAGCATTACCAATGAATAAGGTTCATCACCTGTCGAGCAGGCCGCACTCCAAATCTTCAAATCCTTGCCAAAGCGATCTATAAGATATGGAATAACCTCTCTCTCAAGAACATGCCACTGCTCAGGATTACGATAAAATTCAGAGACATTGATGGTAATATAATTCACAAACTCATCCAGCATGCTCTTGTTATGCTTCAATAAAAATGCATAATCTGCATACGAAGCAATTCCATTTTTTGTAATCAAAGCTTCGATACGTCGCTTCATCTGTCGTTCCTTATAGGAATTCAGATCTATTCCGGTTAAACTGAAAACGGCTTCCTTGAAGCTTTCATAACTGCCTAGCACAGCCAATCTCCCTTATCATCTGTATTTTTGCTTAAGTTGTTTTAGTTATTCATTAGTTGCTTCTGTTTCCTCAGCCTTCTCTTCCTGGACCGGTTCTGGGGCTGTCATTGCCTTAATGCTTAAGCTGATCTTTTTCTCTTCCTTGTTTAATTCAACAACCTTGGCTGTAATTTCCTGACCAATTTTCAGGACATCAGCAGGCTTGTCAACATGCTCCCTTGAAATCTGGGAAACATGCAGAAGGGCATCAATACCGGGCTCCAGCTCGATAAATGCACCGAAATCAGTCATACGGGCAACCTTACCCGTTACGATATTGCCAACAGCATATTTGGCATCGGCATTGTTCCAGGGATTTGTCTCCTCAAACTTCATGCTGAGAGCAATTTTATCGCCCTGTATATCCTTAATAAAGGATTTTACTTTGTCTCCTACCTTGAACAGCTTCTTGGGATTTTCCACCCTGCCCCATGACATTTCGGAAATATGAAGCAGACCGTCAGCGCCGCCCAGATCGATAAATACACCAAAATCGGTAATATTCTTAACGGTGCCCTCTATAGTCATGCCAACCTGGATCTTCTCCATCAGCTCCTTCTTCATAGCTTCCTTCTTAGCAACTATAAGCTGCTTACGGTCACCAATAATCCTTCTCTTTTTAGGATTGAACTCAGTAATTACAAATTCAATTGTCTCTCCCTGGTACTTGCCAAGATCCCTTTCATAGGTATCTGAAACAAGACTTGCAGGAATGAATACCTTTGCTTCATCTATAAGCACACTAAGTCCGCCATTAAGTACAGCAGCTACCTTGCCGGATAAAATCTCATGGTTCTTAAAAGCTTCTTCAAGCTTTTTGTTGATTCTTTCTGCAGCAAGCCTCTTATAGGTTAAAGCAACCTGACCCTCTCCGTCATTTGCCTTAAGAACCTTTGCCTGAATGACATCGCCAACCTTTACCATGGTCCTTAAATCGGCATTAGGTGTATTGGTAAACTCATTCCTGGTGATAACACCTTCCGACTTGTAACCTATATCCAAGATGACTTCATCTTCTTTTACAAGCAAAACAGTTCCTTCCACAACGTCACCGTTGTTTATTTCAATCACCTTTTCTTCTTCTAATAATTGCTCAAAGCTTTTTTCGCTCATTGCGGTATAGACCTCCTTGATAATATTGTTTGGGGTCGAAGCCCCTGCTGTAATACCTACATTATGATAAGATTTAATTTTCATTAAATCCAAGTCATCGACTGTTTGTATATAGTAAGTATTTTCACATTCATTTTTGCAGATTTCATATAGCTTTCCGGTATTTGAGCTATCGCTTCCACCTATTACAATCATCGCATCCGACTTTCTTGCCAGTTCATATGCTTCCAATTGTCTTTCTTCTGTGGCCTTGCAAATTGTGTTTAAAACAAATATATCATAACCCTTTTTTTCTATAATTTCAACTAATTCTTGAAATTTCTTGTAATTATATGTCGTCTGGGCAACTATGCAAAGCCTTGTATTTACAGGCAAATCAAGCTTTCGGGCATCCTCTTCACTCTCAATTATGCTGCAGCCGGCCGGGCCGACACACCAGCCTACAATACCTTCAACCTCAGGGTGTTTGCTGTTGCCTATTATTATGATATGTTGTCCCGCACTGCTGTTTTCCATTACCGCCTTATGAATTTTTTTCACATATGGACAGGTAGCATCTACAATTTTGTGTCCTAAAGCCGAAAGCTCATCTAAAATATTTTTTGAAACTCCATGGGAACGTATGATTATTGTTCCCTCAGGCAAAGTATTTAATTCTTCAAGGGAATTGACAACAAGCACACCCTTGTCAGCTAAATCGGACACCACTTCATTATTATGAATTATCGGTCCGTAGGTGTAAACATTTTTTCCTGCTTCTATTTCCTTATAAACCGTATCAACGGCCCTCTTAACACCAAAGCAGAAGCCTGCGCTTTTGGCTATTGTTATTTTCAAAGCTAAAACCCTCTTTATATTATATTTGAATATTCAATAACTTAAAGAATATAGAAAATTCACAATCAAAGCTGTGGCATAATTTAAATTGATAAAATAAATCAGTTATCCTTTTTATTATTATAAAGCCCAATAATATAATCAACAACCTCATCTATGGCCATATCCGAGCTGTCCAGATAAATTGCATCCTCCGCCTGACGCAAGGGAGCAAATTCCCTGTTCATATCCCGCCTGTCACGTTCAATGATATCCTGCTCTATAATTGTAATATCGGCCTCTATACCCTTTTCCTTCAGCTCCTTATACCGTCTCATAGCCCGTACCTTACTGCTGGCGGTAAGATAAATCTTTAAATCTGCATCCGGCAGCACATAGGTTCCGATATCTCTTCCATCCATTATTACATTATTCTTTCTTGCCAGCTGCCTTTGAAGCTCCACCAGCTTAAGTCTTACTGTTTTGTTAACCGAAACGGCGCTTGCCATATTGCCTACTTCTTCGGTGCGGATAAGGCCGTTGACATTTTCCCCGTTCAGCAGCACTATCTGTTCTCCATCCATATATTCAATCGTAATATTGATCCCATCACAATGCTTTTCGATATTTTCGTTATCACTGGCATCTATCTGCCTGCGTAAGAAATAAAGAGCCATTGCCCGATACATTGCGCCGGTGTCAACATATATAAATCCAAGCCTCCTGGCAATCTGCTTCGCTATGGTGCTTTTTCCCGCACCTGCAGGTCCGTCGATTGCTATGCTGAAATAAGACATTTACTGAACCGTCCCTTTCCTAAAAAATTATAAATGCTTTTTAGAAATAGCTAATATAATAAATAACAGATGACGGATAAATCCGGTTTTTATATTCACTTTAATCTACCGAAATACCCGCCTGATAACCGGTTGACCAGGCTATCTGCAGGTTGAAGCCTCCTGTCAGGGCATCAAGATCCAGAACCTCTCCGGCAAAATATACACCCCTGACCAGCTTTGATTCCATTGTGGAGGGATTGACTTCCTTTATGCTTACGCCTCCCCTGGTTATAACAGCCTGGCTGTAGTCGCTAAGTCCGCTTATTTCAAGTGAAAAATTTTTCAACAGCTCAAGCAGCTTTTTGCGCTCCTGTCTGGTTATGGAATTGACCTTTTTACAGGGGTCTATACCGCTAAGTCGAATGATAACATCAATCATCTTATTTGGCAATAGATGGTCCAGAGAATTCTTAAACTGCTTGTTTTTAAATTCCTCAAAGTCTCTCAGAATTCTTGCATCAAGCTGCTCAAGGGTCAGGGCCGGCTTTAAGTCAATCGAAAGAATTATTGGCTCCTGTTTATTAAGATAGGGTATAATATAGCTGCTGGCACTCAGTATAACCGGACCGCTTACTCCAAAATGGGTAAAGAGCATTTCTCCAAAATCATTATATATTATTTTATTGCCTGCAAAAACTGTAATTTTTATATTTTTCAGGGACAGCCCCATTAAATCCTTTACAAAATCCTCCTTCGTATGAAGCGGAACCAGGGATGGATGCAAATCTGTTATGGTGTGCCCCATGGCTCTGGCAAAGTTCAGGCCGTCACCGTTTGAACCGGTTAAGGGATATGACAGGCCTCCGGTGGCAATAATTACGGCATCACCTCTCAGGATATCTGTCATGCCTTTTATCCTCAGACCAAAAAAGGCATTATCCTTTATTATTATTTCAGATACCGTACTATTATATCTGATCTCTACTCCTCTTCGCTCCAGTTCACGCCTCAGGGCAGCTATTACATCTGAGGATTTGTCCGATGCAGGAAAAACCCTCATTCCCCTTTCGGTTTTTAAGGGGAGACCCAGCTCTTCGAAAAAGTCCATGACCGCCATATTGTCAAAAGTGCTGAAGGCCTTATATAAAAACTTGGGGTTGCTTACCACCTGAGAAAAGAATGTATTCCGATCACAGGCATTGGTAAGATTGCATCTGCCCTTTCCGGTAATATAAAGCTTTTTTCCCAGCTTTTCATTCTTCTCCAGCAAGCAAACATAATGACCATTTCTGGCGGCTGCAATTGCCGCCATCATTCCTGCCGCTCCGCCCCCCACCACTAAAACCTTGCTCATAAAGCTTTATCCTCTTTCTGTCACAAGTAAATTAACGTAAGATAATTTGAAAGTAATTTGCTATTTATTATAATAAAGCAATGCCCGGCTGGATGTAAATACTGCATCCTGACTTTAACTTATTATTTTCATATAGGATATTATCAGCAGATCTAATCAATATAATTAAAGGTAATTGACGAATACCTGCAAAGTATCGCAATTACCTGTGAGTAGCTCTCTATAGTATTGATAATCTTAATTTATTCCAAATGAGGCTCGTCAATTCCATATTCAAAGGCACCGCTTACATAAGGCTTATTTTCTACTCTGTAAATAACCTTCTTATATTCCTTAAGATTATCAATCAGGCTTTGGGCAATCGCATCAAGAATGGCAGCTTCATAACCCGAACCCATATCCGAATAAGGCGCTTTATCCTTCTTAAAGCTTACGATAACTTTATCATTTTCTGTTGTAACACTGTCAATCTGTACTATAATTGACTGGTCGGCCAGGGATTCTACAACTGTATTAACTATCAGTTCAGCTGTTATCCTGGCATCCTGAGGAATTAATGCAGTCACAGGCTCTATTTCAGCCGTTGCTCCATTGACCGTATATATCTGCAAATCTATAGTTGGATTAGGCTGAATCGGCGTCGGAGATGACGATTTGCTGTCTTCTTTTTTAGTATCAAAAGCTAAGGTCTGATCTTTTTTTCCCTCATCATTATTTTTGCTATTATCCTTAGCAGAAGCATCCTTTTTGCCGCCAGAAGCCTCCTTAGCCTTATCATCATCTTTTTCTTCATTATTTATCTCAGCGTTCTCTGATATACTGACAGAGCCAGTATTTTCGTCAGAGGCGTCAAAAAAACCAATTTTTACTTTATCGCATCCGGTCAAGGTGAGTATACCGGTTACCGTTATAAGCAATATAATTCTTTTTATAATAGCTTTCATAACAACCTCCATAATAACTAAAAAAACATTACCAGCTTGATTTAACAATTACAACATAGGATAATAATGTGTCAATCTTATGTTATTATGAAAGTTTTTGCTATAAAAAGAATATCTTATGCCTTAGTTTTCAGATTATTCATACTGAGCCAGTATCATTCGTCTTAAAAGATCCATTGCATATATTACCGACAGCTCTCTGATATTCTGCCGGTTTCCCTTAAGATGATATTCATTTACGGTAACAGAACCGTTCAAATAGCCTGCAATATACACCAAGCCCACCGGCTTTTGCTCCGTTCCGCCATCAGGCCCTGCTATTCCTGTAATAGCCAGCGCTGCATTTACTGAGGCCGCCTTTGCCGCTCCTGCAACCATCTCGGATGCTGTTTGTGAGCTGACGGCACCATATTGCTTTAGGGTTTCCTCTTTAACATTCAGGTATTTTATCTTAGCTTCATTGGAATAGGTTATAAAGCCCTCGCCAAAGACCTCCGATACTCCGCTGACATTAACAAGACGGCCTGCCAACAGCCCTCCTGTACAGGATTCAGCAGTAGCAAGAGTCAGCCTGTACTGCTTCAGCAGCTTTACCAGAACAGATTCAAGGCTTTCTTCCTCACCAATTGCGTATATATTATTTCCAAACCTTTTTACCAGCTCATCCACTACAGGTGTTATCAGTTTTTTTGCTTCTTCTTCGTTGTCGGCGGAGGCGGTAATACTGAAATGCACCTCTCCACTCTTGGCATACGGGGCGATGGTGGGATTGGTCTGGCCTTCAATAAGATCCATTATATCCGTTTCAGCCCTGCTTTCTCCTATTCCGCATATTTTAACCATCGCAGAATGGATAACCTTGTTTTGCTTTTTCTGCAGATATGGCATAATGGATTCTTCAAACATGGGAACCATTTCTGAAGGAGGTCCGGGCAGCAGAATTATAATCCTGGAATTATGCTCAACAATATAGCCTGGTGCAGTTCCGTTATTATTATTTACTACTATGCAACCTTCAATCTTAAGAGCCTGCTTCCAGTTGTTTTCACTGACGGTATGCTTGGGATTATTATGATAACGGAATTTGAAATATTCCTCGATTTTTCTTCTGGATTCCTCATCCATCACCAGCTGTCTGTTAAGAACCTTGGCGACAGCCTCCTTGGTTATATCATCGCTGGTCGGGCCAAGACCTCCCGTCAGGATGATAACATCCGCCCTGGTCAGAGCTGTATTTATAGCCTCACATAATCTGGCCTCATTATCACCTACAGTGCTTTCATGATATAAGGTATATCCCAGCTCAGCGCATTTGCGGGACAAAAAGCAAGCATTGGTATTGACTATGTTGCCCAGCAGCAGCTCTGTTCCCACACTGATTAATTCTGCAACCATTCTTCTACCAGACCTTTCTGCAAAATCTTTAAAACCGGCCTGTACAATATGCCGGCTTATAATGCAAAGCTTATTAAGTACATGCCGCACCTGTTAATTTTAGAAAAAACACTATTATAATTGCAGCGGATACCACAGCAACTAAATAGTGTTGACTAAAGGCTTATTCCCAAAATCAAATGTTTAAAGCTTATCAATAATTACATTTCTGTTCTTGATAATATATTCGATCAGGGATATGACAGTAAGAGCAACTGCCAGATAAATGCTTATCTGCTCCAAAAGATTAATATAATAGTTATCCAGGTTAATGATAAGCATTACGCTCATTACCATCTGTACATTTGTTTTAAGCTTGGCAAAATAACTGGCAGCGATAACGACACCACTATCGGAGGCCACCAGTCTGAAGCCGCTGATGATAAATTCCCTGGCAATTATTATAATTACCACCCAGGCCGGCAGCAGCTTAAGCTCTACAAAGCAAATCAATGCGCTGCATACCAGCAGCTTATCGGCTATCGGATCCATAAACTTACCGAAATTGGTTACAAGATTATTTTTCCTTGCTATATAACCATCCAGAAGATCCGATAAAGCAGCTATTATAAACACAGCAGCAGCATAATAATTTCCATATGGTACTTTAGGAACCAGCATAAACACGACAAATAAAGGCACCATAAGCATTCTAAAAATCGTTATTTTATTAGGTAGATTCATAACAATTCCTCCATGCTATTACTATTTGGCAATTAGCTTTTTATAATTTATGCCAACTCTCCGATCAGATCATAGCCTCTGGCACCTGTTACCTTTGCCTTAACTATATCACCGGACATAAGCATGGCATCAGCACTTATAAATATATATCCGTCAACCTGCGGTGTATCCATATAGGTTCTCCCAATGTATACATCATCCTCATCAGCCAATCTGCCTTCAATCATTACGTCAAAAATTTTGCCGGTTAAACCTTTTGTCTTTTCAAAGGTTATTTTCTGCTGAAGCTCCATAAGCTCCTTTTGCCTTTGCTTTTTTACCCTGGAGGATATCTGAGGCTTTAATCTGGCTGCCGGTGTGTTTTCTTCCCTTGAATAGGTAAATACACCGAGACGATCAAATTTCATTTCCTTTACAAAATCCAGCAGCTGCTTATGTTCCTCCTCTGTTTCGGTAGGAAAGCCCGTAATCAGGGTGGTCCTCAGAATTATATCCGGTATGTTGTTCCGTAATTTGCTGATTATTTTAACCAGGTCTTCCTTGCTGGTTCTTCTTCCCATCAGCTTAAGTATCCGGTCCGAGGCGTGTTGAATCGGTATATCAAGATAATGGCAGATTTTAGCTTCCTGCTTCATTAGTTCAATCAGCTCATCGGTTATTTCCTCCGGATAGCAATACATGATGCGAATCCAGTCAATACCGTCGATTGTACACAGCCTCTCAAGAAGCTCGGGCAAGGTTTTTTTGCCATACAAATCCACACCATATAATGTGGTTTCCTGAGCTACCAGAATTAATTCCTTTACTCCCTGCTTTGCCAGATAGCCGGCTTCACTGAGTAAATCCTCCATTGGTACGCTTCTATAATTGCCACGTACCTGAGGTATTATGCAATAGGTACAATGCTTGTCGCAGCCCTCTGCAATTTTCAGGTATGCAAAGTGGCTTCCTGTTGTAAGCAGGCGCTTGCCTGCCGGCTGTGGTTGACTGTCCAGGGGCCCAAAATGTGCATGCTGCTTTCCATCCGACAATTCATCAAGCAGCTTGAGTAATTCGCTTTGGCCTGTGACTCCCAGCAAGGCGTCAACCTCCGGAATTTCCTTTAATATTTCATCCTTGTATCTTTGGGCCAGACATCCTGCAACAATTAATGCCTTTACCTGTCCGCTCTTTTTGTACTCGGCCATCTCCAGTATAGTATTTATAGACTCCTGCTTGGCATCATTTATAAAGCAGCAGCTGTTAATAATTATTATGTCGGCTTCATTTTCATCATTGGTTATTTTGTGTCCTGCCTCATGCAGAATACCCAGCATATTTTCGCTGTCAACAAGATTCTTGTCACAACCCAGCGAAACAAAATATATGTTCATTTCTTCCTCCGTCATCTCATGCTGTAAAAACTAAAATTGCTTTTCTGTTTTTAATGTTCTTTTTGCAGATCAAGAACTATTGTATCAGCTTTTTGTAAAAAAAGATACCCCTTTTATCTTTCATAAAATCCCTGTATATTTCATGGCATTACATAAACCGGCTTTACCTTGTCATAACAGCTTTTCATTTTTTTAATATATCTGAATCTGTTATAGGTCAATCTGAAAGGCCTGTAATCTCCAACAAAGGCAGAATCAAGAAAACGATTGATGCATCTTACATCCTTGCTGTTGCTAATCCTGCGAAGGCCAAGCTCAAGATTTTTTCTTATCCTGTGCATTGCCCTGTTCTGATCAATTCCGGTTACAAGAACACCGTCATTGAATATGAGCTCCTTTACATTCTGATATGAAAAGCATGCCGGATTGCTGCCTTTAACTCGGAATTCATTTACCAAGTCGGCAGCAATAAGAATTGAACCGTTGTAGTAAAGCCTGCAATCCTTCAGAACATACTCCTTCTCAGAAGCATCATCAAGCAGCTTAATCCTGTCAAGATAAAGCTTATAGCCGTCCAGAAAATATTCTGCGCTAAAATTACATGTGAAGCTTGCCTTGGCAAGAGGCAATATTCCAAGTGCAGCAGGATGGATAATAAACTCCTGTTCTGCTGCAATTATTTTATACTCTTTATCCTTATATATTATCTTTTGCTCGGAGACCACAAAACCCCTCCCGGTTTTATACTGATTCCACACAGTTTTTCATTAACATAGCTATAGTCATGGGTCCCACACCTCCTGGCACAGGAGTTATGGCACTTACATGATCCACCACATCATTATAATCAACATCGCCGCACAGCTTGTTGTTTTCGTCACGATGTATTCCTACATCAATAACGACAGCTCCCTCTTTGACATATTCCTTATTAACAAAGCGGGGTTTACCCATGGCTACAATAAGTATATCCGCCCTTTTGGCCACTTCCTTCAAATTTTTCGTTCTTGAATGACAAACAGTTACAGTAGCATTTTCCTTAAGCATCAGTAAAGCCATAGGCTTGCCGACGATATTGCTTCTTCCTATTATAACACATTCCTTACCTTCGATGCCTATACCTGAGCGTTTCAGCAGCTCTATAACTCCTGCCGGAGTACAGGATACCATTCCCTTTTGTCCGATACTTAATTTGCCGACATTCATAGGATGAAAGCCATCCACATCCTTGGCAGGGGATATTGCAGCCAGCACCGCTTCTTCATCTATATGAGCCGGAAGAGGCAGCTGTACCAGAATACCGTTTACATCCGTGTCATTATTCAGCTTTTCAACAAGCGCCAGCAGTTCTGCCTGGCTGGTTTGCTCAGGAAGCTCATAGGACAGTGATCTGATTCCGATGTACTCACATGCCTTTTTCTTATTTGCAACATACACCTTGGATGCCGGATCATCTCCTACCAGCACCACAGCCAGGGTAACCTGTTTGCCCTCTTCCTTCATCTTTTCTACCTTAAGCTTCAATTCGTCCTTGATCTCATTGGATATTTTTTTACCATCAATTACTAAAGCCATAATACTTACACTCCCGTTCAAAATATTTATTCATACCGGATAAGCCAAACACACCCGGATATTAAATAAGCTTGTCTACGGTCAATTTAACCGGATATGACCCTATAATATCAGGCTGGTAAATTTCGGACAAAATTTTGCCTGCCTTTATATATTTTACTGGATTATTGAAAATACCACAAGAAGTATTTCTGACATTTACTATTTAATGACATATAAATGAATTTCAACTGAAAAAAAGCTGAAAGAAAAAGACAGAGCTTTTACTGCTTAGTTCTAAAAGCCTCATTCTTTTTCTTCCAGCATATCAAGCAAAATTATTATCAATCATCCGGGGCTTATATTTGCTTAAGTTTTTCCTGCTAACCTTTATAGTAATTAATCAGGCAGCCCTTAAGGATAATCTCTCTTTCATCATCTGTCAGTTCGCCCAGCTGCAGGCTAAATTCCTTCATTCCCTTGTTTACAACATATGCTTTTATTTCGGAAGCTTTATCAATAATGGCCTTTCTTATATCCTTTATGAAAATATAATCACCATTTGCAAATGGAAGCTCTCCCTTGTAAATAAAAGGCAGCATACCCCAGTTTATAAGATTTGAGCGGTAACGCTTGGTTGCATATTCATTTGCTATATTAGCCAGGCCACCTAGTACCTTCTGGCAGCTTGCCGCCTGTTCCCTTGCCGAACCGTCGCCAGGCTTTACAGCAAATATGGTGCTTCCAATCTGGGTTGCCTTAATATCAATATCAAAATTGCTCCGGATTGCATCATATATATCCTTCAGCTCAGGAAGCGCCTCCAGTATATCTTCTCCAGCAATTCTGGCCTTTTCAGCCTTTTGTACCGCCTTAGCCCTGCCAACATACGCAGGATCCTTTCTGGACAAGGCAAATTCCGAAAGCTTAAGAGGATTTGATCTGTAGGAGCTTGTTTCACCGGAAGGTATAAGCTCGTCTGTGGTTGTTACAGGGTCATGGATTTCTGAAACAACCTTGAGAATTATATCATCTGTCAATTCTGTCATCACAGGCCAGTCAACACTACCCGGACCGAATTTGAGCTCGACTTCAGGGTCAGCCTTGCCGATACCGTTATAAACACGATTCTCATAAATTCAGCCGTCAAAATAATATTTGGGTCTTGTGAAATTAACATCAATATCCTCAGCAGATGTAAGATAGCCTTTGTTAGCCGCTGTCGCAGCAATAGACCTGGCATCCATCAGAGCAACCGATGCTATCTGGCCATTTGTAATCTTGGAGCCTTCCCTGTTGGGGAAGTTTCTTGTGGTATGGCGTATTGAGAAGCCGTTATTGGCAGGCACATCCCCTGCTCCGAAGCAAGGTCCGCAAAAAGCAGTTCGAATTGTGGCTCCGCTGGCCATAAGCTTTGTTATGCTGCCGTTTTTAACCAGCTCCATAAATATCGGCTGGCTTGCAGGATAAACACTTAATGAAAATTCGTCATTACCTATGTATTTGCCGTCCAGTATGTCGGCAGCATCACATATATTTTCGTAGCTGCCGCCGGCACAGCCTGCTATGGTACCCTGTTCAACATAAAGTCTGCCGTTTCTGATCTTATCCTTCAGGGTGAACTTAACCTTATTATTGTCCAGACTTACCAGGGCCTTCTTCTCAACCTCATCCAGTATATCATAAAGGTTTGCATTCAGCTCATCTATAGTGTAGACATTGCTGGGATGGAAGGGCATTGCTATCATCGGCTTGATTTCCGACAGATCCACATATACCATGCCATCATAATAAGCAACGGGTGCGGGCTTAAGCTCCTTATAGTCGTAAGCTCTGTTATGGATTTCGTAATAATCCTTTACCTGTGAATCGGTTACCCAAATGGATGACAGACATGTCGTTTCGGTGGTCATCACATCAATGCCTATCCTGAAATCAACAGTCAGCCTGCCGATTCCGTCACCCACAAATTCCATAACCTTATTTTTAACATAGCCGTTTGCAAACACTGCCCCAATTATAGCCAGGGCAACGTCCTGAGGACCTACTCCCTTGCGGGGGCTTCCTGTCAGATATACGGCTATAACCTCTGGCATATTTATATCATAGGTTTTGTTCAAAAGCTGCTTTACCAGCTCAGGGCCGCCTTCGCCAACAGCCATTGTTCCCAATGCTCCATACCTGGTATGGCTGTCGCTGCCAAGTATCATCTGGCCGCCCGCAGCCAGCATTTCTCTTGCATACTGATGTATAACCGCCTGATGAGGCGGTACAAATACTCCGCCGTACTTTTTTGCGCAGGACAGACCAAACATATGGTCATCCTCATTAATCGTGCCTCCAACTGCGCACAGGCTGTTATGGCAGTTGGTAAGAACATAAGGAATGGGGAACTCTGTCAGACCACTGGCTCTTGCTGTCTGAATAATTCCCACATAGGTTATGTCGTGGGATGTTAATTTATCAAATTTAATCTTAAGCTTTTTATCATCACCTGAAGTATTGTGGCTGTTTAAGATACCATAGGCAATGGTGCCCTTTCTTGCCTCATCCTTTGATATGCTTTGCCCGGTTTTTGCAGCTAATATGGCAGAGGCATCAGCGACGTCCTCCACTATTTCTGAACCATTCAGCAAATAAACACCTTTGTCATATAACCTGATCATATCCTTTTTACCCTTCCTCCTAAGTACAAAATCAGTCTAATATAATGCCTTCCTTCAGATCTATCTCATATTCCTCATTGCAGTATACACTGCTGCTTTGGAAAAGTCCGTTACCCGCCTTAATTTTTATGGTTATAATATCGGGATCATCCGTTTTATTGAAGCTGATTTTGATATTACCGTAAAATCTCTGGTTAAAATATCCCACATCGGTAAACATCTCATCTTGTCCTGCCAGCTTGAAGGCTACCTCCAGGTTGGATTCGGTGTATTCAAGATCAACAGGCTCAAGGGCTGACTTTAATTTATTGCCTGCAGCAATTTTTCCTGTCTGAAGCCCGTTATCTACTATACCCTCCTCGTTTACAAAGGAGGTCTTTACATACTCAATATCAATATCGGTGTTATTGGCAATAATCAGCTTGCCATAGCTACTTTCCCTGATTATCAGAAAAATTATTACTAATATAATAGCAGCAGCAATAATACTTGCTGTGATTATTTTAGCCTTTGAATCAAATAAGGAATTGATTAGACTTTTAGATTCGGTCTTGTTATTTTTATTTTTTGCCATAATTACTCCTCCACTAGATATGGTTTTCAGACATTCTCTATCATAATATTTAACAGTAAAATAATCAAGTCTATTTTATTATGATTTGCAAATATAACGTAAAAATAAACATCTTCATGAAAAAATATAACACCCTGCTGATGAGTATTAATACTCACTAACAGGGTGATTTATCAGTTAGTTATGTCAAATTTATTATTCCTGCCCAGCTCTGTAATACCTTTGCTTATCTTTGCACTCTTCCCGAAGCGTCTCCTGCCATGAGGGCCTCCACCTCTGCCCTGCTTACCAGATTGAGATCACCGGGTATGGTATGCTTCAGCGCTGATGCTGCTACGGCAAACTCAAGGGCATCCTCCATGGACTTGCCCTCTAGCAGTCCGCAGATCAGTCCGCCGGCAAATGCATCTCCTCCGCCAACTCGATCAACAATCCTGATGTTATACTTTCTGGAATGGTAGAATGTCTTGCCGTCATATATGCAGCCCGACCAGCCGTTATCGGATGCAGAATAGCTTTCTCTCAGGGAGCTGACAACATATTTAAAGCCGAACTTGTCCACCATCTGCTTAAAAATATCCTGAAAACCGGCCAACTCCAGCTCTCCACTGGTTACATCGGTATTTCCCGGCTTAAATCCCAGTACCTTTTCCGCATCCTCTTCGTTACCGATGCAAACATCTACATACTGCATGAGATTTGTCATAACCTTCTTTGCTTTCTCAGGTGACCAGAGCTTCTTTCTGTAGTTTAGATCAACGGATACTGTCAGTCCCTTTCTTTTAGCCACCTTACATGCCTCTTCGGTAAGAAGGGCGCCCTTTTCGCTTAATGCAGGAGTAATACCGGTAAAATGGAACCAGTCTGCACCCTCAAAGATCCTGTCAAAATCAAAATCTGATAGATCAGCCTCTGAAATAGCTGAATGGGATCTGTCGTAAATAACATTGGAGGCTCTCATGGAAGCACCGGTTTCCAGGAAATAGATGCCCAGTCTTTCTCCTCCTCTGGCGATAAAATCGCAATTTACATTATATTTTCTCAGGGTAGCTACAGCGCTGTCACCTATAGGATTTTTAGGAACCTTGGTAACAAAATATGCATCATGTCCGTAATTTGCCAACGATACGGCAACATTTGCTTCGCCGCCGCCATAGTTTATATCAAAACTGTCGGATTGGATTATCCTTTGATAGCCGGGTGTTGAAAGCCTTAACATGATTTCGCCCAGCGTAACAACCTTTGCCATCACACTCTCTCCTTTGCTGTACAATTTACAATGAAGTATAAAACCATTTACCCGGCAAGTCAATAGTCTCTTCATCAGCAGTATCGCAGCAAAAGATTTTTTTTGATATATTTTGTACTTATTTTATCTGATTTGCGAAATCTGCTCCAAAGTCATAGCAGGCCTTAATACCTTCCTCGTCAGGAACCCACATATATTTGAGACCTTCACTAACAAGCTTAAAGCCTGCCTTTTTCAGACCCTCAGATATCAAACCGACGGATTCTCCGCTCCAGCCGTAGCTGCCGAAGGCTGCTGCATATTTTTTCCTGAACTTAAGGCCGTAGACCATCTCCAGCAAACCACCTATTGAATGCAGGCAGGCATTGTTTACTGTAGGCGCTCCCAGCAAAATTCCTCTTGACTTGAAGATTTCAGTAATAATATCGTTTTTGTCCTCGACAGAGGAATTCAAAAGCTTAACCGTATAATCTGGTGCAGCCGACTTTATGCCTTCTGCTATTGCCTCAGCCATCTTTCTTGTGGCGTTCCACATAGTATCATAGATTACGGTAATTTGCTTTTCCTGATAGTCATCCGCCCACTGCAGATACTTTAATACAATCTGCTCAGGCTTTTCTCTCCATATAACCCCATGGCTGGTGCATATCATGTCAAGCGGCAGGTTAAAGCTCAGTACCTCATTAATCTTTTTTGTCACCAGCTTTGAAAATGGAGTAAGAATGTTGGCATAATATTTTATCGCCTCCGCTTCAAGCTCACACTGATCGGTTTTATCATTGTAGAGGGATTCGGTGGCATAGTGCTGTCCAAATGCGTCATTGCTGAAAAGAATATTATCCCCTGACATATAAGTAAACATTGAATCGGGCCAGTGCAGCATGGGCGCCTCTATAAAGGTTAATGTACTTTCACCTATTTCCAGAGTATCGCCGGTTTTTACGGTTATAAAATTCCAGTCCTGATGATACTGTCCCTTAAGCATTTTCGCTCCATTGGCAGTACAATACACCGGCACATCTGGAATTTCCCTAAGCAGCTCGCTCAGCGCTCCGCTATGATCCGGCTCGGAATGATTTACAATCACATAATCAATATCCTTTAGATCGATTTCATTCTTCAGCTTGCTTACAAATTCCTTGTCATAAGGTGACCAGACCGTATCAATCAATACATTTTTCTTATCTCTTATCAAATAGGAATTGTATGAGGAGCCCCTGCGAACAGAATACTCGTTGCCATGAAAATGTTTTAGCTCCCAATCAATCTTGCCTACCCAGGTTACCTTATCAGTTATTTTAATTCCCATTTTTCATCCTCCTGTTTGCTTTGCTTGTTTCATATCATGATTAAAGTATATAGATATGATTTGCATAAGACTATGATTCAAATCACGTTTTTGGGAATTTATATTAAAGGATAAGACGGCAGGCTATTGTTATACTTGTTAAGCTTTTATACTCTGCTAAAGCATATATTTCTAGAATTGGCCACACCATAGCTTAAATATTTCCTTCAGGCAAAATCCAAAATCTATCTTTTTGATATCATATGCCGTATATATAGGTACTTCTTTATATGGAATATCATTTATATAATATTTGGCGCTTCCCACCACTGTATTAGCCTTTATGGGTGCCATAAGCTTTTCGGGCAGCTGATATTCAACCCTGACGGTTTCATGCTTGCCTATAAGCATGGTAAGCTCGTTATTATCCTTCATAAGGAGCTGTTCATACCTTGTTTGGCCGTCCTGGACAAAGACCGGATCAAATTTCTTCTTCTCAAATATTTTCTTTAGTTCAAAGTTTTTAATGCCAAAGTTCATCAATTCCTTTGTATCCGACCATCTGTAATTTTTATGGGGAGGCCAGCCGCTGCCCAGGACAACTGAAACCAATTCACGATCAGGCTTCCTTATGGCCCCCACAAAGCAATATCCTGCCCCGTTGGTAAAGCCGGTTTTTACCCCGATAGCCCCATCCATCAAATAAAGAAACTTGTTCTTATTGGTTACGGTAAATCTTCGGCCGCTTTTGATTTCGGAAAATGTATGGCTGGCTGTATTTGTTATTCTGATAAAATCCTCATTTTTAATGGCATAACTGGCTATAGCCGCAAGATCTTTGGCGGTAGTATAATGTCCCTGGGCATCAAGGCCGGAGGGAGTTATGAAATTGGTACTTAAGCAGCCCAGCTCTTTTGCCTTGTCATTCATTATGGTTGCAAAGCCTTCAACAGAGCCGCCTACATGCTCGGCTATTGCCACAGCGGTATCATTATGGCTTTCCAGCATTAGTGAATACATTAAATCCTTCAGATAATACTGCTCTCCCTTTCTTATATTCAGCTGAACATCGGGCATAGAAGCGGCATAGGAGGAAACTGTTACAATATCATTTGGGTCAGCATTTTCAAGTGCTATAATACAGGTCATGATTTTGGTGGTACTGGCATTGGGAAGCTTTTTCTCTCCATTTTCTTCATAGAGCACCCGATTGTTTTTAGCATCCATCAGCAGGGCGGAAACAGCATAAAGCTTCAGCTTTTCCAGCTCCTTATCCGCAGCTTCCTTTATTTCACTGCTTTTTATACCCTCCTCAGCTTCCAGCAGCCTGCGATATTCATCATTATTTTGCCTTGCCTGATTATTTTCACGGCTTACCTCCTCCTCCAGATCACTGATAAGTCCCGTGGCATTAACAATCTCATCATATAAGGCCTTTACACTTAATGAATTGAATATACAGCAAATTATAAGAGAAAACAGCAATGGCAGATTTCTCGGCTTTATTTTCATATTGTGCATCATCCCAAAATATTCCTTACAATAAATTTATTGTAGGAACAGCAGAATATTCATGCTGCATGTATTTATTAAAGCTAATTAATATACTCTTATCCTTACCCTATAAGTGCTGATTATACATTTTGACTTTACTAGTAAAAATAATAGAGTTATAATGAATTAGCCTGATATACGGAGGTGAAAATATGACCGATGGTATAAATAATCAGAATCATGAGGTTGAAAGATTTACTGCTGATGAAGCAGTTAATGATACATACCCTGATGCCGGCTTACAGCATGAAAGCTCCGATAACATCAATTCAGACAAAGCTGACAGTAATTCTGCTGATAATGCTGCCTTGGAGGACGACAAAACGAATAATCTTGCCTTGGAGGACGGCACGGAAAATCCTGACCTAAGCTCTATCTTACACGAAAATTTTTCAGCTGCATACGACACTGTCTCTGACATTGACAATTACAGTGATGATAAGGGCAGTGATAATAGCATAATTAATTCCGATGAAGATATGATATCCCGGCAGTCTGATGAGATACGGGCTGATACCGATAATACCGGAGAAGATAAGGATGCTGCGGACGAAAGTCGGCCGCAGAAGGACACAGTTAATAATGCAGATATAAAGGATGAGGCCAGGTCATCAAAAAAATCCCTGGTATATAAAGCTTTGCAAGTAATGTGTGTTATCGGTTTTATTATATTTGCAGCCTTATTTATAGATGAGGTTGTAATCCAGCCGTTAAGAATTAGAAATTCAATAGAAAAAACAAGAGATTTATATAAAGCAAGCATCCCCACGCCAAAAGCTGACATCAAGCCTGAGGCTACAGCAAGGCCTGATGAAGAAGAGACTGCTTCTGTCTCCGAGCCAAGCCAGGCGCCAACTCCTAGCCCTGATCCTAACCGTGATGAGTTCGGGCGGCTGCTTCAGTTTTCTGAGCTTTTGGCCGTCAATGAGGATGTAAAGGGTTGGCTTACCATTCCTGACACCAATATCGACTATGTCGTTGTACAGTCAGACAAGGAAAATCCTGAATATTATCTTGACAAGGATATTTATCACGAATACAGCAAGGCAGGCACCCTCTTCCTTGATGTAAAATGCTCCGTTGAGGATAATTCAAAAAGCCTCACAATATACGGCCATAATATGGTATCTACTCCTGAGAAAATGTTTCGTGATCTGACAAAATATAAGGTTGCCAAATCAGGTAAAAGCAAAAACGAAGTGCCTGACTTTTATAAAGAGCACCCTGTAATTAATTTTGACACCATATATCAGACCGGACAATGGAAGATATTTTCAGTTTTTATTACCAACGGTTCAGTCAATAAAAGGGATGAATTTTTTAATTATACGAGATCAAGCTTTAAGGACACATCCGACTTTTTGAATTATGTTTATCAGTTAAGAATCCGTTCAGAGCTGAATATTGACTGTGTTGACATCACCGATACCGATCAGCTGCTGGTATTGTCAACCTGCTCATATGAGGTGGATAACTACAGAACGGTTATTGTAGCCCGCAGGGTAAGAGATGGTGAAGATGCTTCGGTAGATGTGGATTCGGTAACAGTTAACATGAGTCCTCTGTATCCTGCTTCCTACTATTACCGTTATGGAGGTAAGGCCCCAAAGCTGCCAAAAAGCTTTGAGGAGGCATTGGAAAGCGGCCTGATTAATTGGTACACACCACCTGAGCTGCTTGAGGAAAGAATGAAGCAGGCCGGGACTGCTTCTAAGGCTGAAGACGACAAACCTGAAGCTATTGAAGACAAGAAAATAGACACTGAAGTAGAGATGGATAAAAATACTGATGCTGAAGCAGGCGACACCAATAAAAAAGAGGCCGAAGTTAGCGACACTATTAAAGCAGAGGCTGAGGCAAGAGAAAGCAAAAACACTGAAATCGGAGTAAGAAAAGCTGATAAAACAGCGTCCGAAGTAAATAAAACAGATAAAGCTTTGAATGAAGATAATAAGACCGATAAAGCTAAAACAGAAGGAAAAAAAACGGATAAAGCTTCGACTAAAGATAATAAAGCTGCGACTGAAGGTAATACAACTGAAAAGTCAGAGACTAAATCAGATAAAAGTAAAAAGTCAAAAACTGAAGCAACAGAGACAGAGCTAAAAAGTTCTGAGACAAAAAAGACTGAATCAAATGAGGCTGTAGGGACAGAATCAGATGACGTCACTAATAATAAGGAAGCAAATGCTTCTGATACAGAAGCTGACGATGTAAATAAAGGTACCGATGTAAATAATGCAGATACTAATGATGGCGATATTGCGAATGATGCAGGTCCGGAGCTAATGCCGTTAGCTGAAGAAGCAGATTCCTCGGATAAAAATAATAATTAGCTGAAGCAACACCCTCTCTAAGCAAAGTTTGCTTGATATGCCTGCTAAGAGAGGGTGTTTAATATATGCTATTATCTAAAGCCTTCCTTTAAAATCCTCATAACCAAATTGCCTGATTATCTTTAAGCCTTCCTTTTCCGTATTATAGATTATTGCCGGAAGGTTTATGCCATTGAAGGTATTATTTTTAACCATTGTATAGATTGCCATATCGCAAAATACCAGCCTCTCCCCTACTTTAAGCGGCTCTCGGAAGGAATAATCTCCTATCACATCACCCGCCAGACAGGTAGGGCCTCCCAGACGGTAAGTGTAGGGATATTCTCCCGGCTCACCTGAACCTATAATCTTAGGCCTGTAAGGCATTTCAATAACATCCGGCATATGACAGCTGGCGGATGTATCAAGAATAGCCAGCTGCATGCCATTCTCACCCAGCTCCAGAACAGTGCTTACCAGATATCCGGCATTTAAGGCCACTGCTTCCCCCGGCTCAAGATAAACCTCCAGCTTATATTTATCCTGTATATGCCTGATACAGCGCACCAGGGCTTCAATGTCATAATCATCCCTGCTTATGTGATGGCCGCCGCCGAAATTCAGCCATTTCATCTTCGGCAGCAGATGACCGAACTTCTCCTCCACCACCGCAAGTGTCCTCTTAAGCACATCCGAATTCTGCTCGCACATAGTATGAAAATGCAGCCCCTCTATACCATCCAGCTCAGCTTCATCAAGCTGTGAGGCTTTTATGCCGAAACGGGAGCCGGCTACACAGGGATTGTAAATGGCTGCTTCTATCTCCGAATACTCCGGATTGATTCGAAGGCCACAGGAGACCTTTCTGGTCGAGGCTTTGATCTTATCCTTGAATCTCTTCCACTGATTAATTGAATTAAAAACTACATGATCGCATATGGACAAAATTTCATCAAATTCATCCTCCCTGTAAGCAGGTGAGAATATATGAACCTCCTTGCCCATTTCCTCAAAGCCCAGCCTGGCTTCAAAGAGGGAGCTGGCAGTTGTACCGCTCAGATACTGCCCTATCAGAGGGTATGTGCTATACATGCTGAAGGCCTTCTGTGCCAGCAGGATCTTACAGCCTGTCCTGTCGATTACCGATTTGATTATTTCGCAGTTTTTCCTTAAAAGCCTTTCCTCCACCACATAGGCCGGAGTAGGGACAGCTTTTATATCAAAGTACATATTCATCATTCCTACTTATACTTTTGCATATGACTGAATAGCTTTTACATTTGACTGTATATTCATATCTGTTTTAGTCCACCAGCTCCGGATCAAAGCTTTCCTTCCATGGCAGGCCCCATTTGTTTAAAGCATCCATGAATGGATCCGGATCAAATTCTTCTACATTACATACACCCGGCTTCTTCCACTTGCCGGTGAGTACCATCATGGCTCCAATCATGGCAGGAACACCTGTGGTATATGAAATAGCCTGGGAGCCTACCTCCCTATAGCATTCCTGATGATCGCATACATTATATACATAGTATTTTACAGGCTTGCCGTCCTTTACTCCTGTAAATATACATCCTATGTTGGTCTTGCCCTTTGTACGGGGGCCTAAAGATGCAGGATCGGGCAAGACGGCCTTTAAAAACTGAAGAGGAACAATCTTATGACCCTCATAATCAATAGGCTCGATTGAGGTCATGCCTACATTTTGAAGTACCCTGAGGTGAGTCAGGTAATTTTCCGAGAAGGTCATAAAGAAACGAATTCTTTTAATTCCAGGTAAATTGATTGCCAGAGATTCAAGCTCCTCATGATGCAACAAATACATATCCTTGGGGCCTATTTCAGGGAAATTATACACTCTCTTGATTTCAAGCGGTGCCGTCTCATGGAAGCTGCCGTTTTCATAATAGCTGCCGGGAGCCGTAACCTCACGGATATTAATCTCAGGATTGAAATTGGTGGCAAAGGGATAGCCATGGTCACCGGCATTGCAGTCCAAAATGTCCAAGGTATGAATTTCATCAAAATAATGCTTCAGGGCATAGGCTGAGAAAACACCGGTTACACCGGGATCAAAGCCGCAGCCAAGAACAGCGGTTATGCCTGCCTCCCTGAAGCGGTCACGGTAAGCCCACTGCCACTTGTATTCAAACTTTGCAGTATCCTTTGGCTCATAATTTGCCGTATCAAGATAATGGGTTTTTGTTGCAAGGCATGCATCCATTATGCTTAAATCCTGATAAGGAAGAGCCACGTTAATTACGATTTCGGGTTTATAATTATTTATCAGCTTAATTAGCTCCTCAGTATTATCAGCATCAACCTGTGCCGTAGTAACAACAGTTTTATAGCCCTTTGCCTCCACCTGTGCCTTTAATGCATCGCACTTGGACTTGGTTCTGCTGGCTATGCAGATTTCCTTAAAAAGCTCTGAATTCTGGCAGCATTTGTGGACAACCACACCGGCTACGCCGCCTGCACCGATAATCAATGCTCTGCTCATATTATATTCCTCCTAATCTATAATCACATAGGCTTATGCATAAATCTACTTTTACCGTTCATGCATTCTGCCCTTAAGGCATGTCAATATAAAATTCTGTGCTGCCTTTTCTTACATCTGCAGCAGCATTTCCCGCAGCAGCTTGCAGGCTAGCGCTGTGGATACACCGCTCTGATCATATACCGGTGACAGCTCCGTAATGTCAGCGGCAACAATATTCAGCGTAAACACCTTGCTTATGGCGGCAAGAAGCTCATTAAAGCTTATGCCTCCTGCTTCAGGTGTACCGGTTCCGGGAAATACAGAAGGATCAAGGACATCCAGATCTATAGTGAGATAAACCGGCTTGTTCCTTAGTATTTCTATAACCGCATCAAGCCTGTCCAAATTAAATTTCTGCATAAACACATGATCCTTAGCCCATTCAAACTCTTCCCTGTCGCCACTTCTGATTCCAAACTGATAAATTCTGTCATCACCGATAATATCGTGGCAACGTCTCATAACACAGGCATGTGAAAGCTTCTCACCCAAATATTCATTTCTCAGATCAGCATGGGCATCAAAATGTACAATATGAACACCAGGATATTTTTTTGCCACAGCCCTTACACATCCCAGGGTAACAAGGTGTTCGCCCCCTATCATAAGAGGCTTTTTATTATCATCCAGGAGCATGCCCGTCATGCCTTCAATGGCCTCAAGAACCTTCTCTGTATTGCCAAAGCCGATTTCCAGATCACCTGCATCAAATACCTTAATGTCCAGCAAATCCTTGTCAAGATAAGGACTGTAGGTCTCAATTCCGTAGCTTTCATTGCGGATGGCTGCGCTGGCAAATCTGGTACCGGGCCTGTAGGAGGTGGTCCCGTCAAAGGGAACACCGAAAATAACAATATCGCTGCTGTCATAATCGCTGTCACAGCCTATAAAAGTGTGTATGTTTTTATTCATTCCTGCTCAACAGCTCCTTTACATAATTAGGGAGCGCAAAACACCCAAGGTGAAGCTCCGTATTATAGTATTTGGTTTTTATACCAAGCCCATTCCATCTGTCTGCCTGCAAATCCTTAATCGGATCGAAATGCTTTGAAGCATATCCAAACAGCCAGTGGCCTGAAGGATAAGTCGGAATATGGGCCTGATATACATTAACCTTGGGGAATATCTCCTTTAGCATATGCTGAACATGACTCATTTTGTCAACGTATTCATCATAAAAGGTGCTTTCATGCTGGTTAACCAGTATTCCCCTGTCATTGAGGGCTTTATAGCAGTTACCGTAAAATTCCCTGGTAAACAAGCCCTCGCCCGGTCCAAAGGGATCAGTCGAATCCACCAATATCAAATCATATTCGTTTTGCTTACGGCGTACATATTTAAGGCCGTCCTCAAAATAAATATTTACCCTGGGGTCATCCAGGCTGCAGGCGGTCCGGGGCAAATGCTGCCTGCAGGCCTCCACAACCATGGGATCTATTTCTACCATATCTATATGTTCTATTGTAGGGTATCTGCAAAGCTCCCTTATTGTACCGCCGTCTCCCGCACCGATAACCAGAACCCTTTTTACATCGGGATTGACCGCCATCGGAACATGGACTATCATATCATGATATATGAATTCATCCTTTTCGGTTACCATTAAAAAACCGTCAAGAACCAACACACGGCCAAATTCAAAGGTATCCATTATCACAACATGCTGAAAATCGCTCTTTTTGTTATACAGCTCTTCCTTAACCTTAATTGAAAACTTGGCGTATTTGGAATGGAATTCAGAAAACCATAATTCCATAAGCTTATCACACCTTTCTTTATGACCGGTATGCAAAGTACAGTCCGGCTAAATATATACATAATACAGTCCGGCTAAAAATCTATGATATTAATGTACTCTATATTCATATCCTTGGGACCGGTGATTGAGCTTCCCTTTTCCTTTGCATACCTGATATACTCAACTATTTCCTTTGTTATACGTTCGCCGGGGGCCAGTATCGGAATACCGGGCGGATAACACATAACAAATTCTCCGGCTATATGACCGACGCTATCCTTCAGCAAAACCGATTTCTTATCATGATAAAATGCCTTCTGCGGTGTGAATACAACCTCGGGGTCAATATATTCATGATTGAGCATACCAACCTTTTCTTTACCGTAAATACGCTTAATCTCAGACAAGGCCGAAATAAGGCGTTCTATTTCAAAAAGCCGATCTCCGGCTGATATTACAGCGAGGAAATTGCCGATATCTCCAAACTCCAGCTGTATATCGTATTCATCCCTTAAAAGATCATATACCTCAATTCCGGCAAGACCGATTTCTAATGTATTGACAGACAGCTTTGTTCTATCAAAGTCGAATGTGGCATCCTTGTCCACTATCTCTGTCGAAAATGCATAATAACCTCCCAGCCTGTTAATCTCTCCCCTTGCATATTCAGACAGCTCCAGTATTTTTCTTACCAGCTCTTTGCCATTGAAATACATGTACTTGCGGGCTATATCCAGGGATGCCATCAGCAAATAAGAGCCGCTTGTGGTCTGGGTCAGATTAATAATCTGCCTTACATAGCCGGGATCAATATCATTATTGCACAGCAGGAAGGAGCTTTGGGTCAGTGAGCCACCGGTTTTATGCATACTGACAGCCGCCATATCGGCTCCGGCGGCCATTGCGCTTGCCGGAAGCCCATCCCCGAAATAAAAATGCGCTCCATGTGCCTCATCAACCAATACCTTCATATTATACTGATGTGCCAGCTTAACAATTTCGGACAAATTAGAGCAAATGC
>JAAZDK010000157.1 GCA_012512855.1 Clostridiales bacterium | reverse complement strand
TGCGGACAGCTCTGGCTATTCTTTCAAAGTACTGATACTTTTCAGGCCAGCTTATTCCGGCGGCTGCATCAAAAGCCGTAAGTGCTGTTTCAAAGGCATAATTAAGCAATCCATCCCCTGCCAGGATAGCCATAGCCTCACCATATACAACATGGGTGGTTTTTCTGCCCCGCCTGTATTCATCATTATCCATTGCAGGCAAATCATCATGTACCAGCGAATAGCTGTGAATCATCTCAATTGCCGCCTGAAAGGGGGCTATTATCTTTGCTTTATGTCCGCCAAAAAGCCGGTAGGTCGCTCCCATCAGTATAGGCCGCAGCCTCTTGCCCGGTGCCATCAGGCTGTAATTCATGGCCTCCATAATCTGCTTCTGATAGCCTGTCTCCTCAGGAATATATTGCTTAAGTATCTCTTCTACATTATCAACTCTTTTTGCCAGCTCTAAATCAAAGTTCATTGTTTTCTCCGTTATCATTCAAAATTATCAGTTGCTTTTCCACCTTATCGATCGAATCATTGCATGCCTTTACAAGCCTGATGCCCTCCTGATAGAGCTCAAAGGATGACTCCAGACTGATATCAGGCTTCTCCAGCTCTCCAATTATATTGTTCAACCGCTCGAACAATTCCTCCAATTTAAGATCCTTAATATTGTTATCCATATGCTTTTTCCTGCCTTATACCCTTCTTTTTTCTGTTATTTCTTCAACCCTTGTCTTAATATCTCCATCCAGCAATGACACTGTCAACAGCTCATCAGTCTTAACCTGACTGACACTTTTTATCGGTATCTTATTCTCACCCACAACAAGGGCATAGCCCTTGCTAAGCTTTGACAATGGAGACAGCCCCTCAAGCTTCGTTATGTACAGCTCAAGCCTGTGCCGTTTCTCCCTGATACGCTCCTTTATCAGAAGCTGCAGCCTTTGCTCCAGTTCTACAATATACTGCCTTTTCTGCTTTATCTGATAGGAGGGGCTGGCATAATACAGGCGCAGCCTAAATTCCTTTAATTTATTTTTGCTCTGATTAAGATGCTGCTGCATCTCCCTGTCCAGCTTGCGCTTGTATTCCCTTAGTGTGTTAAGAAAAACATTTAAGTCATTAACAGCCAGCTCGGCTGCCGCCGATGGTGTAGGGGCCCTTAAATCAGCAACAAAATCGGCTATCGTAAAGTCCGTTTCATGTCCCACCGCCGATATAATCGGGGTCTTACATTCATATACAGCCCTGGCTACTATCTCCTCGTTGAATGCCCATAAATCCTCGATAGAGCCGCCTCCTCTGCCGATTATTATCGTATCAAGGCCCATCCGGTCCAGCACCTTTATACCCCTGACTATGCTTTCGGCAGCTCCCTGGCCCTGCACTTGCGCCGGATACAGAATTAACTGGACGTAAGGGTTGCGTCTTCTTGAAATATTGCAGATATCCTGTATCGCCGCTCCGGTGGAGGCTGTCACAATGCCAACCCTTTTTGGGAACATTGGTATAGGCTTTTTATGGGAAGGATCAAATAGCCCCTCCGCCTCCAGGGCTTTTTTAAGCCTTTCAAACCTTTCATAGAGTATTCCCAGGCCATCCAGCACTATTTCATTGGCGTATAGCTGATATTTGCCGTCCCGCTCATATACATTTATACTGCCCAGGACTATTACACTCTGCCCCTCCTCCAGCCTGAAAGCAAGGCCCCTTCTCTGTCCTGCAAACATTACGCAGGCCAGCTGTCCATGCTGATCCTTCAGGGTAAAATATATATGTCCCGAGGTATGATATTTGCAGTTGGAAACCTCTCCCTTAACATATATATTATTAAGGAAGCGGTCCCTCATAAACATGTTTTTAATATAATAATTAACTTCGCTGACTGTATAAGCCTGTCCCATAATTTAATCCACGCCCTCTCTTTGAGCCTGCGTATTGCCAATCTTATATATAAGCTACGACTGAGCCAATTTTGCCAATACTCCGTTTACAAAGCTGGGAGAATCATCTCCTCCGAATTTTTTAGCCAGCTCTACAGCTTCATTTATAGCCACCTTAAGAGGAATATCATCATCAAAGCGCATTTCGTATACCGCCAGCCTCAGTATTGTCAGATCAACCTTTGCCATGCGGTTTAGCTTCCATCCGCTGCTGACTTCAGAAAGCAGCTCATCAATCTCATCCAGCTTCTCCACAATTGACTGAAAACGCTCTGCAAGATGTGCCGCTTCCTGCGGCGCAGGCTCACCCAATTCGTTTATATAAAGCTGCATTTGCTCATTTAATTCATCCTTTTCATGAAAATCCTTCCTAAACAACATCAGGAATATGTGTTCTCTTATTTCTCTCCTGGTCACAGCAAGCTTCCTCCTACAGACGAATAAAACAAGGGCTTTTACAGACACAACAAGCAATCATGGGGAACTGATTCCTTACAGGACATACAGTTTCCCATGATTGGTGAATCCGTAATATAAAGGCCCTTGCTTAATACTAAATTATTCATGCTTTTACAACATTTACACCGGCTATTCTTATGTTGACTTCCTTAACCTGCAGACCGGTCATATTTTCAATTGCCGTCTTTACCTTTTCCTGTACCTGCTTGGCAGTTTCGGGAATGCCATATCCGTAATCCAGTGTCAGAGCCATATCTACCGATACTGCATCAGGATTGACAAGAACCTTGACCCCTTTGGATAAATTCTTCTTCCCGAACTTGCCTGCCAGTTCATTGGCAGCGCCACCTGAAGCCGGAGCAACTCCCTTAACCTCCGATGCGGCCAGGGCTGCAATTGTTGCCACCACTTCATCAGCTATCTGTACCTCTCCAACCTTGCCGTTTTCATGTATTCTATATGTTTTTCTGATCTCAGGTTCTTTATTCAACGTATTTTACCTCCTAAGTTTCTAATGGTTCGGCATCTATTAACAATACACTTAGATTATATAGTATTATAACCAAACCAATCAACTTTTGCAATTACTATTATCGTCATTCGTTCCCGTAAAGCTGACAAATAGCAAAGCACTTTTTTTCTGCCGGTTTAATCTTTATATAAGGCCTATTCTTCCAAAACAACAGTATTAATATGTATGTTCTCAACCGGAATGCCGGTCTGGCTCTTGACGACATCCTCAATTATAGCCAGCTGCTGATCGGTAAGGTTCTTTGCATTAACCACAACATTTACCTTATCGTCAACGATATAAACTATGGCACCATCAAAGCCCTTTGCCTCAAGAAGTACCTCTGCTGCCCCTTCCTTTTCGGCTATCTCAGTCAGCCTGATCATGGTGTCAATGGCCTTCTGCTTATCCTCGGCGGAAATATCATTGCTGCTTATTATCTCCATCAGGGTTTCCTTATTCTTGGCCCTTACCTGCTCTCTGTCAAGCTTTGAGGACAGGAAGTAGCTTGCATCAATGGTAGCATTTGCAAGCACAGCCTCTCCGGGTACTCCGTCCTCTATATCAAGCTCTCCGTTGTCAGTAACGTCATAAGCCAGCAAATCCTCATCGGAAATGTCGGAATCACCCAGCTCATCAGCTTCGGCATCGGCATCGGTGTCATCCTCTGTTCCTGTAGTATTTACATCGGTGTTGTCGGCATCATCCGTGGTATCATTTGTGGTATCATCTGTTGTAGTATTGTCCGTATCATCTGTAGTATCAGTGACCAGCTCAAGTCCGTTAACCTCTGCAACTTTACCGTTCTCATCCTGATTTGCGGCCGATATGGCATCCTTATCCTTGGGTATATCCCTGTTGGTAAAGCTTAGATAGCCTGCAATCACTATCATAATTGCAAGAGCAGTTATTATGATGTGATTCTTTTTGAATATATTCTTTATATTTTTCATTTTAAACCTCCTTCTTTTTATCCGCTTCTCATCTTCATTACTTTAACTTTATGCGCAGGTACGTTAAATAATACCTCAACTGCTTCAATTATATCGATAATTATCTGTACATTATCTCCGCCCTCTGCTATTACCAAAACGCCTTCCACTTCCGGTTCCGTTTCCTGTAAAATGTATGGTGCCTCACCACCTTTTCCGTCACCCACCAGAACTGTACTCTCATCACGCTTCACACTATTATTCGTCCTGCTTCCGCCCTCCCCGTCAACCTCATTTAAGCTTTCCTCTATTGAAGGATAATCCTTTAAAGGAATCTGTTTTCCGGAGGCCTTCAGGGTAATCATTACCTCTACATCTCCGATACCTGATACCTTCTTAAGGATGTTTTTGAGCTTTTTTTCCATTTCTGATATATAGGTATTCGTATCATAGCTTGTCATATTCATATCTTTTTGCACAACCTGTAGGTTGCCATCATTAATTTTGCCTGTGCCCTTTTTATCGCTGCCAAAAAGTCCCGGAACCGACAATAAAACAATTAATATACCCGTCACAAGCATTATGACCAGTTTAGGAAGGCCAATATCCTTGAGTGAAAAATTCTTCCTTTCCATATTATCCTCCCTGTATACTAATATTTATATTTCCCTGCTCAATTTTATAGAAGTCTGACAGCTTAATTTTCATGGCTACTTCAAGAGGGGATGGCACCCTCTTATCGCCTTCAGCTCTTTTTCCCACAGTAACCCTTGAAACCTCTATGTCATCAATTCTAATGCGGGTATCCTTTTTCTTGCCAGCTTCGTCAGCCTGCCTCGCCACTATGACAAAGCCTGTTATTTTGCCAAAGCTTGCGCTGTTTACATCATCATCTATCTCTACCCTAATACTTTCAGGGTATATTCCTTCCTCCATAAGAAGCTCCCGGGTGCGTTCGATTATCTTATCCTCATACATGCCAAATACGGCTTCTCTCTGACTCTCTTCAACAACTGAAAGGCTGTTTTGAAATTCTATTGTATCTATATTAAACTCATTAAACCTGAGATAATAATCCAGATTATCATCCAGACTCATCAGCTTCATCAAAGGTGAAATTACTATAAGTACCAGAATCATTCCGGAAATTATACCGGCATATTTTTTATAGCTTTTGTTGCCCAGCAGATTCATGATTATTGTGTTAAGCAGCATGTATATCACAATGTTTTTTATCCAGCTATATATTTCATCCACCTGCCTGCCCCCTTTCCATGCTTAATCCGGCTCTGCCTGCCATATAGAGCCGGCTGTTGCCTGTCACAATCCTGCCCGTTATTTTACTTGATACCTCCTCCTGTTGTAACCGCAACCACCGTGATTGCCAGCAAAAACAACACCGCTCCTGTAAAGACGGTCTGCAGCAGCAGGGCTGTTGATTTTGCGGAAGCGCTGATGCATTCGGTAAAGCGCTTGTCGGAAATAGGCTGCAGTGTGGCGGAGCCAAGCTTAAAAACCACTGTAACCATTGCCAGCTTTATAAAGGGAACGGCACATATTATAATTATCACCACCAGACCTGCGACCCCTATCGCATTTTTAAGCAGGAAGGCTGCTCCCAGCACTGTCTCGGTTACAGCCCCCAAAGCATCACCTATGCCAGGGATGGCCTCCGAGGCCTTATACAGGGCGGTTCTTTTAATCTGGTCGGCAACCGGTACGATAAGCCCCTTTATCGCCGAAAAGCCCATAACGACCGCCAGCAGGCTCTTAAGCAGCCAGCCGATAGCTGTTGCCAATAGCTCAGCCATTCTTGAAAGCATGTCCTCCCGGGACAAATTGTTGGCCAGCATTATAACAAGGTAAAAGTTAATCATAGGTATGATAACCTTGATAATAATAAAATCCACCAGCATGATCAGTCCCAGAGCGGCCTCATAATAAACCATGGAGGTGGCTGTCCCTGAGCAGAATGCCACACTCAGCAGATATGAAGGTATCAGAGCCCGCATAAAATCCAGAATCGAGCTTATTGCCTTTACTGCTACCTGCGAGGCCATTATAAAGGAGCTTATCAAAAGTCCGAACAGAAGCAGGTATGTTACATAAAAGCCTGTTTCAGATGCCTGGTTATTTCTGAAGGCCATACTTAGATTGGTAAAGAGGGCTGCCAGCAGTGAAATTGTAATCAAACTTCCGAAGGTGTTTAGATTGGCCGATATCTCACCTTTAATTGAATTAAGCAGCTGTCGTCCTATCGACTCCAATGAAAAGCTCTCTTCCCCGTTGACTAATTTCTGTACATATTTATCAAAATCAAACTCGTTGCCCTGCCCCAGGACATCATCGATAACATCCTGAATTTCATCATAATTGATATCCTCCGGCAGATTAGCGGCTTTGGCAACTCCCGCAGGGGACAGCAAAAGGCACATGGCAAGCGCAACAAGTATCCTTATAAAAGCTTTCCTTATTAATTCCGTCCTCATCTGATGACCTCCCGGCAGCTTGTCTGCTACAGCGTCCTGCTGTATTCCGGCACAGGCTGGGCTTCTTCATTAAGACCAAAGCCCAGCAATACTTATTTGCCGGCTTTCCCTTCTGCTAAACCTTCAGGAAATTATTTATTGTATCAAGTATGGCAAGGAGTATCGGCATGCTGATTGCCAATATGGACAGCTTTCCCACCAGTTCAATCTGTTCACCTATGGAGCTATAGCCGGAATCCTTGCAAAGGGATGAGGATATCTCCGTCACATAGGTAATGCCTACAATCTTTATCAAAATACCGATATATGCGCTGTTTAGCTGGATATATCCCTGTAAGCGGTTGATTGCATCCAGTATTACCTCCAGCTTGCCAATTCCCAGTATAAGAATAAGCATTGAAGCTCCTATTGCTATGTATAATGAATACTCTTCCTTTTGCTTTTTAAAGATAATAGCCACCATTATGGCTATCATGCCTATCAATGCAATCCTTATCATAGCTACCTCTTCACATTTTTTGAATTAATATATATAGCTCAATAATTATGACTTTAGTCCACCATATCAAGCCTATACAATGTTAAACAGCTGTTGTATGGTCAGAAACAAATCCGATATGTAAGGAAGCAGCCAGAGTAATACAACAATAAGTCCTGTAAGGCTTGTTATAAATGCCAGCTCATCCCTTCCCGACTGTTTCAGTAACTGATTTATTATGGACACCAAGATTCCAACCAAAGCTATCCTTAATATTAACAATGGCTCCATACCTTACCTCCGTCCCACATTTGTGGCCTGCAAGCAGCATCTATTTGCTCAGATCATAACTATTGTAATAAATATTCCCGCCATAATCCCGAGAGTGTTGTACAGATAAGCCTTTTCCCTGACCGTCTTTGACAAATCAGCAATTTCTTCATCCAGCTGAGCTATATACAAATCCAGAGTATTAACCTGCATATCCTTATCAAGGTAACCAAGGTTGTCAGCTAATTGGGCAAGCTGCAACTTGTCCTTCCTGCTAAGTGATGTACAGGAAAGCATAGACTCCACTCCGCTTCGCCAGATAAGGGCAAAGGTTTGTCCCGACAGCTCATACAGCCTTTCGCTGACATAGTCCAGGAACTTACGAAAGCTTCCATTATCTCTTCTGGCCAGCATAGATATAGCTTCAGGTAAGGGAGTGGCAGCATATCTGATATCACCCCTGAGAAGGCCTATTAGCTTTCGCAGCTCCCGTAAATCAGTAATCCTCTGCCTCATCTGGCCGCTGAAATAAAAGCCTATGGCGGTGCTTGAAGCTATAACCATTATGCTTCCTGCAATTTTCATAATATTCATAATCAACCCAGCCTTTCCTTTCATATTAATGCTTGCCTGAGCTATCCCTGAAAATATCAGCTTTAGCCGGATACAGCATATCAGCCTTTAGCCGAATACAGCAGTCTCCCCTCCGCATCGTATATTTCCTCCAGGGTGCCCACTCCAGCAAGATTGCTAAGGATTATGTATCTTTCAAATAGTTTCTTTTTCACCAGTTCAGACAGGGTGGGCTTATTTTTAATATCCTCAATGGAGCTGCCATGCACCGTAGCGATAAGCTTGGCCCCGCAGCCGATCACATAATCAATAGCCTCCAGCTCCTCCTTCGAGCCTATCTCATCAACTGCTATGACCTGTGGAGACATTGAACGTATCAGCATCATCATCCCCTTGGCCTTAGGGCAGCAATCCAATATATCGGTACGAATGCCCAGCTCATTCTGGGGCACTCCCATATAGCAGGCTCCGATTTCAGACCTTTCATCAACCACACCCACGCTTCTGCCCTCCAGATATTTGCTGCCGTCTGAAAGCTGCCTGATTAAATCTCTCAGAAGAGTTGTTTTACCGCATCTTGGCGGTGAAATTATCAGGGTATGATAGATGTCCTTTATCTGCCGGTTAACCACATAGGGAAGGACCTTATCTGCGCAGCCCTTGACCTGATGGGCCAGACGTATGTTAATGAAGGATATGTGCTTCATGCTTTTTATCATGTCATTCTCCAGTATTGTCTTGCCGGCTATCCCTATCCTGTGACCCCCACTGACCGTTATGAAGCCCTGCCGGATTTCATCCTCAAAGGCATACATGGAATAATTGCTTATGTACTCCATGGTTTCGCGAATTTCGTTTTTGGTCACAATAATCGCTTTTGAAGGGTCATCTACAATAGTTG
>JAAZDK010000156.1 GCA_012512855.1 Clostridiales bacterium | reverse complement strand
GTGCTGGTCTTGATATAGTCTGCCCCGGATTTGGTCACCAAATCACACATAATTATTTTTTCTTCCTCCGTGAGCAGGCAGGTTTCAATGATGACCTTCAGAATATGTTCACCACAGGCATGCTTTATAGCCTTTATTTCCTCCAGAACATAGTCATATTCCTTGTTTTTTAAGGCGCCGACATTGATGACCATATCGATTTCATCTGCACCCTTTGCGATTGCTTCCCGGGCTTCAAAAACCTTGGCTGCAGTGGTCATATTGCCATTTGGAAAGCCTATAACGGTGCAGATGGCCATCCGGTCAGCTACATATTCCTTTGCACGGGCTACATAGCAGGGGGGAATGCATACTGAAGCCGTCTGATATTTGATGGCATCATCACAAAGAGCCATAATTTCAGGCCAGGTGGCCGTTTGCAGCAGTAATGTGTGATCTACGTGTGATAATATTTCTTGTCTGTTCATATTAAACCGTCCTTTCTGCCGATTATTATTTACCGGCGCAAGCCTTTTTACTTATCCAAATCCTCAGGCCCAAAGCCCATGGGAAGAATTTGCTCCAGTGTAAATACCTCATAATGCTCCGGATCCTTTGCAAGTATCACTTCGAAGCTTTTAGGATCGCAAAATTCCATCATAACCTGACGACACACGCCGCAGGGAGCGCAAAGCTGCAGACTGTCCGCTTCTTCAGGACCTCCGACGATGGCGATACGGGAGAATTCCCTGACTCCCTCGCTGACAGCCTTAAAGAAGGCGGTGCGCTCGGCACAGTTGCTGGGTGTATAAGCAGCATTTTCAATGTTACAGCCGGTATAGAGTTTTCCATCCCTGGACAGTAACGCAGCTCCTACCTGGAAGTGTGAATAGGGTGAATAGGATTGCTTGCGTGCATTTAAAGCATGAGAGATAAGCTCTGATCGTGTCATAATCATGTTCCTTTCTGTAGATGATCGTTAAAATGCTACTCCGCCGACTTTTGGTGCGGCGGAGTAGGAAAGCTTTACTTATTTTTGCTTGAGATAAGGTTTGCCGCTGGCAGCAGGTACTCTGGATTTACCAACAAACAGCACCAGCGTAATGATTGTTACAACGTAAGGAATCATCGATATAAGGTTAGGGCTTATTACATTGCCTGAACCCAGCAGAACCTTTAAACCGTTGCACAATCCGAACAACAGGCAGGCACCCATGGCTCCGTGAGGAGTGAATTTGCCGAAGATAACAGCAGCAATGGCGATAAAGCCCTGACCTACTATAACTTCCGGACGAAACTGGCTAACAGTGCATAAGGTAACATAGGCACCACCCAGTCCTGCCAGAAAGCCGGAAGCAATCACGGCAATGTAGCGGGTGCGAAATACGTTGATACCTTGGGTTTCGCAAGCCTTGGGATGCTCACCTACGGCACGAAGACGCATGCCGAACCTGGTTTTGTAGAAAATAAACCATACGATAGCTACTGCGACAAAGGCCAGATAAGTAGCGATATATGTGTTAAGCACGTTATTCCAAAAACTTCCAACCCCAAAAACGCCGTTAAACAGCTTTGGCAGCTTTTGAACTGTGTCCAGAGGGGGTGTGTTTGAGGATTGCGCAAACAATGCTTTGCATACAAAGATAGCTACGCCGGGTGCCAAAAAGTTAATGGCAGTACCTGAGATAGTCTGATCGGCACCGAAGGAAACACAGGCGATGGCATGAATAAGTCCAAAGAGGGCGCCCACCAGTCCGCCACATAAAAAGGCCAGCCAGGCATTACTGGTGAAATGGGCAACTGCCGCACCCACAAATGCACCAATGGTCATCATGCCTTCAATACCAATGTTCACGACGCCACTGCGTTCCGAGAAGGTGGAGCCCAGTGCAGCATAAAGTAAAGGAGGTGTAGCTATCAGAGTGGCATTTATAACCAAGCCGAGATTTTTAATCAGTTCTTGCATTTTATTTGCCCTCCTTTTTCTGCAGCCGCTTTGTAATTAAATAGCGGAATACATGTGATATGGCTATAAAGAGTACGATGGTGCCCATAATGATGTCAACGACTTCGGTGGGAGCATCGATGAGATTGAGCTTGGAGCCACCATATTTCATGGCACCATAAAACAGTGCGGCAAAGATACAGCCAATAGGGTGGGAGCTTGCAATCAGTGCAACAGTAATACCCTGGAAGCCGAAGCCCTCCTGACCGGCAAACTGGCTGATACGCATCGAGTTACCCATTAGTTGTACGGCACCTCCCAGAGCTGACAGGGCACCTGACAGGCTCATGGCGATATACATTGTCCTGTTGGAATTAATGCCACCGTATCTAGCCGCATGAGGATTGAGACCAACAGCCTGTACCCGATAGCCAAGTGTGGTTTTTGAAAGAATAAACCAAATGGCGATAGCTGCAATAATTGCCAGGAAAATACCGTAATTTGCCTTATCATTCTTAAGTAAATCCAACACCGATTTAGGCATCAGGATCTTTGCGGAATCACGAATATCCTTGGAGGCTTCACCACCGCCTACCT
>JAAZDK010000155.1 GCA_012512855.1 Clostridiales bacterium | reverse complement strand
TTTTTTGAGCACCGATATCGATGCTCTATTTGTCATGCAGTTTTCAAGGTACTGATATTTGTAAAACCATATACCCTTACGTTATAAAAAAATCCATTTTAGACTTGACTTTTAATAGTTAGTCTTTGTAATGGGATTATTTATAGTATTATACATGCAGTAAGTGCTAATATAGGTGTTAATTGCCACCAGCTTTAGCCAGTTATTGAAACATCAATTAAGTTTTATTTGCTTCAATTACTTAAATCTGTATTCACCCAGGCCCTCAGCGATTTCATTTTCAAAAAAGCTGAAAAGAAACATTGGCAGTATCATGAACATAACCGTTGCAGCAAATGCTACAAGACCGGTGGATGATGAAAAGCTAAGGATAAGCGCAAGCGGATATTTTTCCTTAGAGTCCAAAAGAATAGAAGGCTCAGCCACCATGTTCCATTGCTCCGTGAACACAAGCACAGCCGCGCAGATAATTCCCGGTCGTATAATCGGAATTATTATTCTGGAAAGTATCACAAATATGTTGGATGTGTCCAACCTAACAGCATCCAGATAATCGCCTGGAACAGATTTTATTACCTGGGTTAGCAAAAATACAGAAAAGGGTGTAAAGATACCCGGCAATATCATAGCAAATAGAGTATCATATAGTCCTGTTTGTTTTGATACTATGTATTGTGGCAGCAAAGTAACCTGAAAGGGCATCATCATTACAATTATGTATATATAAAACAAGAGGTTCCTCCCTTTGAAGGATACCTTTGCAAATACATAGGCTGCCGGTATTGAAATAATTACTGTACCCAGCATTACTGAAGCCGCAATTATTACCGAACGGACATAGGCCTTTATATAAAGGGGCTTCCAAAGATAGAATTCAATATAGCCCGATATGCTTGGTTCTATTTCATACTTTATATTTATGCCAAAGGAGCAAAGCACTGTAATGATAATCGGCATCAGCATCCAGATTGCTAATATTATCATAACGGCTGAGATTATTGCTTTTATTATCCTTCTTTTTACCATATCTGTTCACTCGCCTTCTTCTCCAGCAGAAATACAACAGCAACAAAAATATATATTGCAAAAAAGAACAATATTGCAGCTGTAGAGATATTCTGATAATTCAATTTTGCAAAATGGTTATTCAGGTAGTTCTGGAGCATATACACACTTTTGTCGGGATGTGTGCCCCACATCAGGTATGATTCACGGTAAACTTTGAGTGAGTTGACCATCGACAGGATAAAGGTAAAAAACAAAATAGGTGAAATGTTCGGCAGCGTTACATACCAAGTAGCACGTAGCATACCGGCACCGTCGATACGGGCTGCCTCGATTATATTCTTATCCATGCCGGTCAGCGCTGTCAGAATAAGCATAATATTCAGGCCAACATATTTCCATACAAAAATCACCAGCAAAGACGCAAATGGCGCCATATCGGAAAAATAAGCCTGCCATACCATAACGATTGTTGCGCTGGGCAGCAAAACAGGCAAAAAGAAGGCATTCTTTACAAAAGGGACATTATTCAAAAACCTGGCCAGAATCAGAGCAATAGCAACTGAAAGAGCCATAATGAGCGGCACGGATACAGCCGTAAAGATTATGGTATTCTTAATTGCAAGCCGCAAAAACTCAGATTTGAACAGGTTCACAAAATTATCAAAGCCAACCCACTTTTTACTGAAGGCATCCTTTGTAAAGGCATAATAAAACGAATAAACAAAGGGGATGATAAAAAAGATCATAAAGCCAGCCACACTTGGCAGAATCAATAATACCTCATACTTTCGCTTAATGAGAAACACCTCTATTCTCATATGTTAATAATTATTCTTGTCCTTTTATGGCGTGCATGAATAAAGCACTTTTAGTTGTGTTTTTGGATACGAAATAATCTATTTCTTTTAGCATTTCATTATTGTTATATTACTCGTTAGTGTGAATATGCTCCCCTTCATTAGTAGTTGCATGACTATCAACATTACATACAATTGCTTCCCCATCATGGATATGAAGCTCACCACCATTTATATAAGTAAGAACATTGGAAGTTAATTCAATATTATCAAATTCATATGTATTAATCCCCTTCTTACTTACTGTGAATACATAACGGTAGTTAACAAAATTATCATCTTCTATATGCCCATTTAAATATAAAACAGATATCTTTGCCAAATACTTCTTTCTGTCTATTTTTTCAATAGATGATGTTAATATTTTTGTTACGAAACCAGTTTCTTCAAAATATTTTTTTGCAGCTATGATATCTGCTTCACTATTTACCCATGATGGATATGAAATAAGTTTACTAGAATAATATTTTGCTTGCTTAGCAATACTTTCATCGAAATTTTTATAGGAAATGTTATTATATCTGTCATTAAGATAACTATTTATCGCCTCTATTACATCATTCTCCTTATATTGAAAGAGTAATATATAATAAACAATTCCAATTGCTAATAACATTACTGACATAACTATAAATATAGGTTTTTTATGTGTTTTCATATTGGACTCCTTATTTTTTATAGAAAACATTTTAATGAAAAGTCATATTCTTCTATATGTGATTTAAAACATTAACAGCCATGCCCTTCATCTAGTAATACTTTATTATGTTATATGAACTAACAATTATGAAATTAATAAAGATATTTATATATAATAAAAACACATCAAGGAATCCTGCAATGAAGCATACTAATTTAATTTTTCAAAAAGGAATGGCATGTAATTATAATATAATTAAATAATATTACATGCCAAACCTTAAGTTAAATTACATCAAATAAAACAGTTCAGATTTTAATAGCGGCAACTAGGATTATTACTGGGTCCACCCGTAGTATGATGAAAATTCTCTAAATGACTTCCATTTACAAATCCACCACACCATATAGAGCCACCACTGCAATTATACCCAGTATAATAATATAACCTATATATCCGGCAGCCAGTGTAATGATAATATCCACCCTTACTTGTGCCAACCATACTACAACTAACATATTCATCATAAGCTGTACGACCGGCACAATAAGGTGAGGAAACAAACGTTGAGGTATTACATCCTGGGCATTTTACAGCAGCTGATACTGGAGCCACCATTAGTAAAGAAAAAATAACTGCAACGCACAGCAAAGAAATAAATCTTTTTACCAATTTATTACCTCCTTATTTACTACAAATCTTATGTAAATCATAACGGTACCGCGGATTTACTAGTTAATATTATCATAATTGTTATTATTTGTAAAGTATTATAATGTATTTCTATTGTATTTGCAAATGATGCATCAGTAGACTATTTTTTCTATGATAACCCTTTCTCCTTCAGTAAAGTCGCTTGTAAAGGAGCAAATAAATAATGCGTTAAAATCTGGGACATTTATAATCTCCGTATATTCTCCGTCAACTACACCTGTAATAACCTCAACCTTTCTAGAATAATATGCTCTTTCTCCTGAATCTGTTTTTTCCTCCACTATGTATGCATAAATTGAGCCATCATCATCTTCATATAAACAAGAACTTAGTAACACTTGAGCATATATTCCATTTGATAGTATACGTTCACTAATATTTGTTACATCCACATGTGCTGAATAATAATCTCGTATCCTCTTACCAAATGATGTGAATATTGATATGGACAAAGCAAATATTCCAAATAATAATAATGTTATAATCTTTTTCATAACTACTCCCATATATGTTGCAATAATAATGATAATTAAACGACAATTTATACGCTAATACTTTTACCGTTCACATATGGTATATATAAACAATTTTTGTAATATTTAATGACATTATACCTGTATTTGACTTATTTGTCAATTGTTATTACCGCTTTTCTTTGTCCAAAATCAACCGATATCTTTTGTCCACAGATTACCGGAATTGCTGCCGGCTGAGAGCTTTTGTTGTTCTCAGCCGGCATTCTTTTTTCTTACATCCAAGATA